>JAGNRR010000044.1 GCA_017988595.1 Chitinophagaceae bacterium | reverse complement strand
GCAGAGGATAAAGTATTGATTTTGAAGATATTTTTATTAGATGAAAATGACGAAGTAATATCAAAATATTATAGTGCTAATTATCTTATTCAATCTTCAGTAGAAATAAAGAATACTAATTCTTATAATGTAATTGCAATTCGAAAAGAAGAAACTTTAAAAGCAGCTAAATTGCCTATAGAATTTGATTGGAATAAAATCAAATTTAATTTTCTTTTCAATAATCAATCACCTTTATATATAATTAATTTTAGTACTAAAAGCGGATTTGGAAATATTAGATTAGAGCAACCCGCGGAAGATGAATGTTTTATAACTTCAGCGTGTGTTTCGGCAATGGGCAAAACAGATATCTGCGATGAACTATTACAACTTCGTACTTTTAGAAATGATATTTTATTATCTAATGAAAATGGAAAAATGTTAGTTAAAAAATATTATGAAATTGCGCCTAAAATTGTAAATAATATCAATAACCTTAAAGATTCAAAAAAAATATACACCACTATTTATAATGAAATGATCTTGCCAACATTAGAAAATATAAACTTAAATAAATATGAAAATGCCATTCATATTTATGAAGATTTTACCTATAATTTAGAAAAAAAATATGGGCATTAATTTCTTTCAAACGGCTTTTGTGTTGACTAAAATATAAATTCGTTTAAAACTTATAGGTTTAAAGATGTAGTATTTAGAGGGTTGTCTAAGTTCTAAAATTTTTCAGTATGGTTTTTTATGCTTTAAACTACGTTTTGTAGCTTGGCGAAGTTGCAAGTGAAAATTTGGCTTTTTGTATGTTTGTCTTGCAATTTTGGCAAACCTTTGTTGTGTGCAGTTTACTTATCTAAATCAATTGGATATTTCATCCAGTCACTATCGATTACTTCAAAATTTAAGAGTTTTGCTAAGAGAAGCCAAGAAATAATCAAAAAGGATATAATAATAATTCCTGCGTACTTCAATAAAATCAAATAGTATCTTGTTCGTATAAATTGCTTAGAAATTAGTATGAGAATTGAAATAAAAAAACCTATCAAGAAAATATAAGTTACTAATTTCAATTCGTTGTTATGGTAATGTTCACAAGCTTCATAATCAATGTAATTAAAGTCATTTTGGTAAATTTCAATAATTTCATCGTCGCTACATATTATTTTTAATTTTTCTCCAATTTTAACTTTGTTCTTAAAGTCTAAATGTCTAAAATAATTGTAGTGCAAGCTGCTGATTTTATAAAGTGTTGTCGTTTCTAAAAAAGCAAGTTCAACATAGTAAACTGTTCGACTATTTTTCCCTTTTGTTTTATAGTGCCCATATTTAGGTATCTCTGACAAAGTAACTTCTTTTTCAATTTTAGTAGGGCTGGGAATGACAAATTTAAAAACAAAAAGAACTATTAACATTGAGCCAAAGAAGAACAATGGTCCAAATATATTATTCTTAAATTTCTTAATCAAGTTTGTTCAATTATATAATTTTTACTGCCTAGTCTGTACAATTGTATACAACGTTTTGGCGCTTGGCGAAGAAGCGGATTTCGAAGCACTAAACTGTCTGCCAGCACTGAACTTGATACGAAGAACAAAACTTCATTTAAGCACTGAACCCGCTTTTTTGCCAAACGCCTATTATGCGGTCGCTTTTTATTCATCGTTCTTTTCGTTGTCTTCCCAATGTCCTTTTACTCCTTCAATTGCAGCGTGAAATTTTGCAACAAATCCATCGTCAACTCCATATTCACTAAACTTTTTAACTGCCCAGTCAAATACTGTTATTCCAAAACCAGTGTCTTTATGAACTATAATTGAGTGATAATATGGGTGTGAATAAAGCCAGTCATAACCATCTAATTGTCTAAATAGTTGTCCAAGTAGAACACCAAATTCGCAAACTGTCACTAAGTAGGGATTTGAGAAGTCTTTGGGGTCGCTTTCCTTGATTAGCTCAGATATTTTTGTTCTGTCATAGTATTTGTCAACTGCATCCAGAAGGTCAAAGTCTACTTTGTCTGATTTATGTATAAATGAAAAGTCGTCCAGAACAGCTTTGGTCATTGTGTCATTTATAAGAGTTTTTACTTCTTCTAAATATTCAGGTGTCAAATATTGTATTTCGTCCAAGTCAAGAGGTTGTCCTTCAAATGCCGCAATTTGATACATATCAGGTCTTGTCATTTTTGGCCTGTCATCTTCGTCATACCAAGGACTTAGATACTTAACGAAAAGTTCGTCACAATGAGGAAGTTTCTTTTTAAATAGTCCAAACATATTTTCTTAATTTCTGTCGTTGTTGGTTGTCGTCTTAAAGTGCCGCATAACTCTCAAATATACGCAATTATCCATAGGGTTTGAACAAAATTTTTTTAAATTAAATGCTTCAATATCAGAAGAAAATTTTAAATAAATGCGCATGTTAAATTAAATAATCTTAAAAATTAACTTACGTATTTATTTTTTTCTAAGCTAATTCTACTTCAACGTCTCCTCCAACCAATTAAAAAATTCGTTTTGCCACACCATTGCATTTTGAGGTTTTAGCACCCAATGGTTTTCGTTTGGCAAATACACAAATCTACTTTTAATGCCTTTTAATTGTGCTGCCTGAAAAGCTTGCTGTCCTTGTTCGATAGGCACTCTAAAATCTTTCCCTCCTTGAAAAATCAATATTGGTGTATTCCAATTTTCTACATAATTCGATGGGCTAAATTCTCGATAACTATTTTGGGCTTCTTTGTTTTTAGTGTCCCAATAATTTCCGCCAATATCATAATTTGCAAAAAACAATTCTTCGGTTGTGCCATACCAACTTTTTAAATCAAACAAACCACAATGCGAAATAAATGTTTTGAATCTGTTTTTATGAATACCAGCAAGCATAAAAACTGAATATCCACCATAACTTGCGCCCACTGCACCAAGTTTTTCGGTGTTTACATATTCTTCTTTACTAATATCGTCGATTGCTGCAAGATAATCTCGCATTGGATTTCCGCCCCAATCGCCGCTGATGTCTTCATTCCATTTTGTTCCCCAGCCTGGCATTCCAGTTCGGTTTGGACAAATTACGATATAGCCTTTTGATGCCATTAATTGAAAATTCCAACGGAAGGAATAAAACTGCGAAAGTGCAGATTGTGGTCCACCCTGGCAATAAAGAAGTGTTGGGTATTTTCTTGTAGGATCAAAATTTGGAGGATAGATAACCCACGAAAAAACTTCCTCGCCGTTTTTTAGTTTGGTGTATCGTTCTTTTATTTCTGGTAAACTAATTTTATTATACATCGCATCATTTTCATGCGAAAGTTGTTTCATTTCTCCATCAACTAAATTTACCGAAAAAATTTCGGCAGCATGGTTCATGTCTGTTCTGGTTACAAAAAGTGTGCTTTCTTTTTGACCAATAATGCTAGCAACATTCCAAACACCTTGTGTGATTTTTTCGGCAACTCCTGGTCCTTCGATGCCACAAATAAAAAGTTGCTCGGTGCCTTTGTGCGCAGCAGTAAAAAATATTTTTTTGCTTTTTTCGTCCCACATAAAATCGTTTACAGTGCCATCCCAATCTTGGGTGCAATTATGCAACATTTTAGTATTCCAATCCAAAACAACAATGTCATTTTTATCGCTTTCAAAACCATCAGTTTTCATTTGAGTCCAAGCCAAATAATTTCCGTCGGGACTAAAAACGGGGTGCATGTCGTAACCTTCGTTTTTCTTGCTAAAGTTCACCGCAATTCCTGTGGCAATTTCATAAAGATAAATATCAGTATTGGTACTTTGTGCGTAATCGTTGCCTGCCAATTTTTTGGTAACATAAACTACGCCTCTGCTATCTGGTGTAAAAATGACATCTTCTTCGCCACCAAAAGGTTTTGTAGGACAATCAAAAGGCAAACCGGACAACATATCTTTTTCATTTACCACTTCATTATTTATCACATCGCCAATAAAAGGATGTTCGTATGCGCCGTCTTCCCAAGTGTCCCAATGTCTATAATTTAATTGATCGTAAACATAAACTTCGCTTTCGGCAAAATTTGGATAACGATCTTTTCCTTTTACTTTATCGATTTGCACATTGCGAAGCACAATTGCTTTTTTTCCATTAGGGGAAAGAATGATGCCATTGTAATCGCCTTTTGCTTTTAAATTATTTTCAGTTGCTGGCGCAATATTTTTTTCGCCAGTAGTTACATTTAAGGTAAATGATTCGCTGCTGTTTTTATTTTTATTTATATCCGTTTTTGAAACTGAATAATAAATAAGGTTTGAGTTAGCATCAAAACGTTGTGCATTAACACGCCCCAAAGACCATAAAAATTCTTGGGTGCAAACTTGTTGCGAAAAAGTGTTTAAAGAAATTAATAAAATAAATAGTAGAGATAAATTGCGCATAAGAAAAATATTAAAATTGAATTTCAAAGATATAAAAAATAATATCTAACGATTATGAATTTTTTTCATCTAAAATAATAAAACAATAGTTTATTTTTACAACTCTGTTATGAGTTGGAAATCGATATTTATAGGAATTGTAATTTTATTTGTAATTGGGTTTTTGATAAAAATGCGTTACGGTCAAGCGTATGCACAAACCTCATCTGGATTAATAATGTTATTGGCAGGATTGGTTTTGGGTGGATTGATTTTTTATTTAATTGGTCAAAAAAGCTGGTTTGGAAAAAGTGATAGTACTCGAGAAGTGAGTCATTCTGTTGTAAACAGTATCGAAAAAGTATTTAAAATTGTAAGCGCCGAAGGGCATTTTAGCGAAATTTATGATTATAGCCAAACCACTCAAGTGTTATCATTTATTCCATCTACAAAAAAAGCATTGGTGATAATTAATGCAAAAGTGTTAATGGGTTTTGATTTTAAAAAAGTGAAATGGGAGGCAGACGAAACCAACAATACGTTAAAAATTATTTATTTTCCCGAACCCGAAATATTATCTATCGAACCCGATGTGAAATATTATAATATTGACAATGGATTGTTTAATAAATTTAGCCCCGAAGATTTGACAAAGCTACAAGCCACTGCCAAAGAACGTTTGACAGAAACTGCATTGAAAAGTAATTTGCCTAAAATAGCAAGCGAACAAGCCAAAACATTATTGCTTGAATTAGTAAAAATGAACAATTGGCAATTGGAAGGTGTGCAACAAAAAAGTATTGCAGCACCATCAAAAGTAGAAATCAATAAAAATTAATCGCAGTGAATGCTAATTTATCGATTGTTCTAATTTCAAAAAACGAAGCAAAAAATATTGCATCTTGTTTGGAAGCTTGCAAATCATTGAGCAATGATATTTGGCTAATTGATAGTTTTAGCACCGACAAAACCATTGAAATTGCAGAAGAATTTAAAGTAAACATTCGTCAGCAAAAATGGCTTGGCTATGGTAATACAAAAAATTTAGGAAATTCCTTTTGTAAAAATGATTGGATTCTTAGCCTTGATGCCGATGAGTTTTTACAAGAAAAATTAATAAACGAAATTGACAAAATTGATTTTTCAACTAGACAAGAGAACACCGTTTTTTATTTAAAAAGAAAATTAATTTTTTTAAATAAAACGTTGAATTTTGGTTCTGTTGCCAATGAGTATCGACCACGAATTTTTAATCGAAAAAAAATGATGTGGAATGATAATAGCGTTCATGAAGAACTTGAATTTATTGACAAAAATGAAAAAGAAATTAAATTGAATTTAGATGGTTTTATGCTTCACAATTCATTTAAAAATTTAGCAGATTATAAAGAAAAAATGAATCATTATGCGTTGCTATCGGCAGAAAACAAAAAAGCATCTGTTTTAAAATTGATATTTAGTCCAATAATAAGTTTTATAAAAAACTATATTTTTCGATTAGGTTTTTTAGATGGCAAAGCTGGATTTGAGTTTGCATATTATTCAAGTTATTATGCGTTTAAAAAATACTATTTTGCTTTTAAGAAAGCGTAATATTCTTGGGTGTTAAAACGGCAACTAGTTCTTTTTTTGCAGTTGGAATTTCATTCCATTTATCGCAATGAATTGTAAAAATTACAATTCCACAAGTAGGCAAATTGTCGATAACAAAACCGTTGAATTGATTTATAAAATCGGTGATGCCATTATTATGGCAAACGATTGCACAAGAATTTATATCATCATTAATTTGAAAAATGGTGTTGTAAATTAGTTCTGGAGGAGCATGATATAAATCATCTTCCCATTGAATTTTTTCAGGATGATATTCTATTTCTTTTGAAATTAACAGCGCAGTTTGCGAAGCTCGTTTTGCAGTAGATGAAATGATTTTATCTAATGATTGAATTTGTTGTTGTAATTTTTTTCCCATTATGGGTGCATCTCGAAGACCTCGATCATTAAGCGTTCGGTCAAAATCTTTGATGTCAAAACTTGTCCAATCGGATTTTGCATGGCGAATTAATACAAGTGTTTTGGGAATCATTTTATAAAGATAAAAAAATATTTTTTTAAAAGGGTGTAACTTTCGACAAATTAAAACGATATATAATATAATGAACCTAAATGAATATAATGAATGTGTAAAATTATATGCAGATGGTTTATTTAGATTTAGCATGAAATTAAACAATAGAAATAAAATAGAAGCAGAAGATGTGGTTCAAAATTGTTTTGAAGTGCTTTGGATAAATAAAGAAAAAGTAGAAAAAGAAAAGGCAAAAAGTTATTTATTTACGGTGGCGCATAATAAAAGTGTAGATATTTATAGGAAAAGTGGACGAGTGTTATATGTAGAAAATTTGCACGAAAATTCGTTGCGTGTGGAAACTACAAATTTTGAAAATAAACAAATGTTACAAGAAGCTTTTGAATCGTTGTCGTTGATACAAAAAGAAATGGTGTTGTTGAAAGACTTGGAAGGATATAGCTATCAAGAAATAGCAGAAATAACAGATACTAATGAATCTCAAGTAAAAATAAATTTATTTAGAGCAAGAAAAAAATTGCAAAACATACTTGTGAGTATTTAAAAACAAAGAAAAAAATGAAAATTAATAAAGAAAATTATGAGATGTTTTTGATGCAATATGCAGACAATGAATTGGATTGCAATGAAGTAAAAGAATTGTTGTCATTTATGGATAAACAGCCCGAATTGAAGGATGAATTTTTGACTTTTAAAAATATTAAAATTAATGTTGATGAAAATGAAAAATTTGACAACAAACATCTTTTGTATAAAAAAACAACTGCATTAAATTATGTAAAATATGCACTTCCTTTTGCGGCAAGTTTGTTGTTGGTGATTTTTTTGTGGCAAAGAAATATAGATAAAAACAGTGTTGTGAATAGAAATAAAGAGGTGGTTAAAAATGAGCCAAGTAAAAATATAATTGAACCAAAAATTATTGAAAAAATAAAAGAAATTGATCCTGTTTTGAAAAAGGAACTTGTTGAAGAAAATGAAACTAAACTAGTTGAGAAAAAATTTTTTCCTAAAAAAAATAATGTAGAGATTAATACAAAAACTATACCTGTGATTGAAAAAATTGCAAAAATAAATAACGATAAAAAATTAGAAAACAAAATTGTTACAAGCCAACAGATTATTGAGGTTGAGAATATTAAAAAAGAAATTATAAAACCAATTGAAAAAGAAAAAGTAGAAGAAAAAATTGTTTTTAATGAGCTAAAAGATGTTAAAAAAGAAACTGCACCTATTTTAACTAAGAATGAGAAAACTTCTGTAAATAAAAATATTATCGAAATAGAATTAAATGAAAATTTGTCTAATAAAGTTGAAAAAATAAGTTCAATTTTTCATAAGGTAAAAACTAAAATAAATGAATATAAAAACACCGAAATAGAATTAAGTATAAACAATAATTATAAAATAAAAACTAACAATTAAAAACAAAATATAATGAAAACAATAAAACTTATCTTAATCGTAATGACTGTTTTAAATTTTCCGCTTTTTGCACAAACTTCGGATTCTACAAAAACTAAAAAAAATATCTCTATTGACATTTCAAAGAATGGAATTCATATTGGTGAAAAAACAGCTTTAGATATTAAAAAGAAAAAAAAGAAACATAAAAAATCAAGAACATCAATGCATTTTGATTTTGGGTTTAATAATTTTTTTGATTTTACAAATTATGAATCTAATGGAGTAAAATTATTAACTACTAATACAATTCAAGGTTCAGCTTTAAGTAAAGCTGATATGAAATTAAATACGACACGTTCAATTAATTTTAATATCTGGCCGGTTTGGTTTACTCAAAATTTAGCTAAAAAAAATGTACAATTAATAACAGGAGTTGGTTTTCAATTTTTCAATTTTAGATTTGGCACATCGAATACAAATTATCAGTTTGTAAAATATGATTCTAAAGCTTTGCCGCCAACGCCATCAACAGAATTTTTTGAACCACCATATTTAATTCAATTTAATCGTGAAGACATTAGAAAAAATAAATTTGGTGCAAGTTATGCGAGTATTCCATTGATGCTTAAATTCACACCTACTCCTGAAGAAGAAAAACCACTTTCCTTTGCAGTTGGAATTATAGGTTCTTATAATTTAAAAAATTGGACAAAAGTTACTTCGAATCAATATGGCAAACAAAAAGAAAAAGGAGATTTTGGAGTAAATAATTGGATGTTTCAGTGGACTGCAGAATTTGGTGTAGAAGACATATTTAAGTTTTATGGAACCTATTCACCACAATCTATTTTTGAGAAATCATTAAATTTTCAACCTTTTGCAATTGGAATAAGATTATAAAAAAATCACTTTTTGTTATTTTAATACTAAAATTGATTTATATTTGGAGTACTAAATATTCTTATATATGAAAAAATTATTTTTACTTTTAATTACCACTCTATTTTTTACAGACATTTATTCGCAATGTTCTACAACTGTGTTACCCGTTTTAGGAGGTACATCAGCAAATGGACGAGCTCCCAATGGACGATTTAGAACTATAAGAACAGCATATTTAATTACACCTTTAGAAATGAATTTAGCAGGATATGCTAACGGAACGGC
Source organism: Chitinophagaceae bacterium (assembly GCA_017988595.1). Lineage (GTDB taxonomy): Bacteria > Bacteroidota > Bacteroidia > Chitinophagales > Chitinophagaceae > JAGNRR01. Next base: position 2,360 of record JAGNRR010000044.1, on the reverse strand, counting down.
TCTAAGTGGTATTGGTTGGAATTATTCTACTGCACCAGGCGTTTCTGTTACAGGCTCCTTAAAAGTCTATTTGGCAAATACAGTAGATGCTACTTATAATTTAGGTACTGATTATACAACAGTTTCTACATCTGTAGGAATGACTTTAGTTCATAATGCTACCACAACATTGCCTGCTACTATTGGAACATTTGATATTCCTTTTGTAGGAGGCTCTCCATTCTTATATACAGGAAATGGTATTTATGTAGTTTTTGAATGGGTAGATTGTACCTCAACTCTTTCTACTACTGCAGCATTACAATGTAACACAACACTAGTCAATGGACTAGTTGGTTTTCAAACGACAGCTGCTGCTCCTTGCCCTGCAGCATTACCAACTGCGATGGCAGTTTCGAGCTTTAGACCAGAAACACGTTTTTCAACTAATATTTTAAACGATGTAAAAGTTGATTATGTTTATACACAAGGAGAACTTTCATTAGGGAACTCTGTTGCTATACCTACAGCTGCTAGAATTACTAATTTATCTGCAAATACATATTTAAACTTTCCTGTTACATTAGATGTTACCGGTGCAAATACTTTTTCAGCTACAACAACAATTGCTTCATTGCCTGGTTGTTCTACACAATACGTTCAACTATCTAATATAACCCCAACAGCAAATGGAATAAATACAGTTACTGTTTCCGTTCCAAATGATAATAATAATTTTAATAATGCATTTGCAGTTCAGCAAACTGTATCTTATGATAAATTTGGGATGCGTTATTTAGGTCAAGTTGCTTATCCTACTGGAGTTGGTTTTACTGGTGCATCTGGGGTTTTTTGTGCAAAATTTTCAACAGCTAATCCAATTATGATTTCAAAAGTTGATGTTGATTTTACAGTTATTGGTCAACCCTATCGAATTGCAATTTATCCTGACAATAGCGGAACACCAGGAACAGTTCCATTATACGTTGATGCTGTAGATAGAATTACAATTGCAAATCCAATTGAAGAAGTATTAAGTTCTATGGTTTCAGTTCCAGCAGGAAATTTTTATGTAACTATACACCAAACGACTACAACTAATATTGGTGTAGCTTATGCACAAGAACAGCCCGTTAGAACAAATACCTTTTTTTATAGCACTCTTCCACCTGCAACATGGACTGATTTTTCTGTAGGCGGTGCTCAATTTAAAGTATTACTTGGAGCTCGAATTTGCTACCCTTTCCCTCCTACTAATTTAGTAGGAAATGCTATAGTTTGTACTGGTACTTCACAAACATATACCGTTGACCCTGTTGCAGGAGCCTCAAGTTATGTTTGGACTTTACCTGGTGGCTGGACAGGAACAAGTACCACTACATCAATTACAACAATACCCAGTGGCACAAGTGGAAATGTGCAATGTGCTGCAGTCTTTCCTTGTGGTACGAGTACTGTAACTTCAATGGCTGTAACCGTAAATCCCTTACCAACTGTAACTGCAACACCATCATCTATAACAGTTTGTCAAGGTGATAATGTAACATTGACAGGAGGAATTTCTAGTTCTCCAGTAACTATAATTTTAACTCCTTCAAAAGACAATTCAATTTATCAAGAAAATACCGGGAACAGTAACGGAGCTGGTCCTAATTTATTAGCAGGTAGAATAAACTTTGGTAATTTTTCAAATAGAGCTTTATTAGCCTTTGATTTATCAACAATACCTGCAGGAGCAATAATAACTGGCGCTTCACTGCAATTAAATTGCTCTCAAGTTCCTAATTTAACTCCACAAGTTATTAATTTACATAAATTAAATGAAAACTGGGGCGAAGGTACTTCGGTTGCAACAAGTCCAGGAGCAGGAATTGCAGCAACAGCAAACGATGCAACTTGGTCAAATGCATTTCATCCTGGCACAGCTTGGACAACATCAGGAGGTGTATTTAATCCAACTGTTTCGGCCTCAACATCAGTAACTGGAACAGGATTTTATACTTGGACAAATGCAAATATGGTAAATGACATTCAAAGTTGGTTGACAACTCCTGCAAGTAATTTTGGGTGGATGATAAAAGGAATAGAAACTGCAATTGGTCAAGCAAGGAGATTTGATTCACGCGAAAATACAACTCCTGCAAATCGACCACAATTAACGATTACTTATACAATACCTGTAACATACACTTGGACAGGCGGTATAACCGACAACACGCCATTTGCCGTAACAAGCAGCAATGTATATCAAGTTACAGGAACAGATGCCAACGGCTGTAGCAATACAGCAACCAGCAGTGTAACAATGAATGCAGCACCAAATATAAGCACTACACCAAGTGCATCAACCACAAAATGTGATGGCGCAGGTGTGATGTTAA
>JAGNRR010000217.1 GCA_017988595.1 Chitinophagaceae bacterium | reverse complement strand
GGGTTATGCTGTATGTAATTGTCGGCATAAAGCGAACGAATTTTATCCCAGTCTTTTTGGAACAAAGCACCAAAAATTTCGCCCATTACTTGCTGATTTTTGGCAGTTAAAACTTTTTCTTGTGGTGCTACCGTGAGATATTGAAAATCTATTGGTGCTACAATTTTTTGTTGAGCAAAAATGCTCATTGGCAAAGCAAACAATGCTGTTGCAATCATTTTTTGTTTAAATTTTCTTTGAATCATTTTAAAAAAATTAATTGTTAAATAATGATGCAAAATTAGAACGAGCCGGTGCTGTTTTTGTTATCAAAACGATTAAAGGATTGTCATTTTGATAACTAAGTGTGTTTTTTTGGAAGAAATTTTTTAACTAGAATGAATCAATACACTTCGCATACTGGTACTACCATAGGAAATGCCATCAACAGGAAAACTAATAGTATCATTTTTTGATTGTAAACCAAGGGCATAAAGCAATGGATAATAATGGTCTGGCGTTGGGATAGAAAGATTGGCAGATTTACCCAAATTTTGATAGTTGATTAGGCTTTGATGATCGCCTTTTTCTATCAGTTTCTTCGATATTTCATCAAACTCAATAGCCCAGTCATAGGTGCTATTTTCTGGAAATTTGAGTTGTCCAAGATTATGAACTATATTGCCACTACATAGAATAAGTACTCCTTTTTTTCGCAAAAAAGATAAATGATTTGCCACTTCGTATTGATAATTTGCACCTTTGTGATAGTCTATGCTAAATTGCAAAATGGGAATATCTGAAGATGGATACATACATCGGGCTACACACCAACAACCGTGATCTAAGCCCCAGCGATGGTCTTCTTCAATGTGTAGCGAAGCCATATTTTTGGCAATTTCTTTTGCTAATTCAGGATTACCAGGTGCAGGATATTGAATGTCAAACAAGCGGTCATCTATTCTTCCAAAATCGTGAATGGTTTTAGGATTTTCCATTGCCGTTACAAACGAACCATTTGTAAGCCAATGGGCAGAAATACAAACTATGGCTTTGGGTTTGGGAATGGTTTCGGCAATTTTTTCCCACGCACGGCTGTACTTATTGTCGTCTAAAGTATAGAGCGGTGCACCGTGTCCTACAAACAATACGGGCATAATCGCCTCGCCATTATTCCAATTTTTACTTTCTTGTACAAAACTTTGTACTGATATTCCTGTCATCATAATTGAACTTCCAATAAGTGTGTTTTTAATAAATTTTCTTCTGTTCATCATCCTTAATATGCTAAAGATATTATAGTAGAATTGCCCTTTTCTACATCAATAGGCGATAGCACATATTTTGGATTTTGGGCAATGGTTTTTAAGAATAATTTTACATCTTTAAAATTTGTATTATCTACAAAAATTATCGTTTTTTGGTGAAAATGTATTTCCAATAACCTAAAAATAGGCAAATACAAATCTTTCCATCCATCAAGCAATAAAAAATCAACCGATTGATTCCAACTTTTGAGACTTTCTAAAGCGTCGCCTTCTCTGAGTTCTATAAAGTTTTCAACGCCAGCACTTACAAAGTTTTTTCGTGCCTGCATACACTTTTCAGGAACAATTTCGGTGGTAACGACCTTGCCTCCAGTTTGCTCTGCCGCCAAAGCCAAGTATATAGTGGAAATACCAAAGGAAGTACCAAATTCTATAATATTCTTGAATTGATTTTTTACGATAACATCATACATCCACTGTCCTTGTTCTTTGGAAATTGGTAGGTAAGCCGATTTTACATCTTCGGGTAGAATTTTTCTAAAAACGCCTATTCCCAATGCTTTGGCAATTTTAAAACTATCATTTTTAGAATCTTTGTGCAAATGGTTTAGCACCATATATGCTTGTGATTTATTTTCTATTTGAGTAGGACACATAATAAATAAAATTTTGAAACCACAAAATTAGTCCAGACAAAAAATTTATTACATATCAAAACGAAATTTATATTGTCATTTTGACAACTCTCTAAATTGTTGTGGTGTTTGTGAAGTTATTTGTTTAAAAAAACGATTAAAATTAGGTGGGTCTGAAAAATTATATTCAAATGCTATTTCTGAAATAGTTTTTGAAGTGTACAATAATTCTTTTTTGATTTCCAAAGCAAATCGTTCTTTTATTACTTGGATACTTGTTTTGGCATAAAAATCTATGCAAAGTTTGTTTAAATAAGTACGACTAATACCTAACAAATCAGCATAATACTGAACATTGCTATGGTTTTTAATTTCTTTCTCTAGGGCGTATCGAAATTTAAGTAAATAATGGTTGGTCAATAATTTTGAATTTAAATCTAAATGCAAATTAGTATAAAACCGATTGAGTTTTATTAAAAGTTGATATAAATAGGCACGAATTAGGTGTTCACTATCTTGTTGAAAACTTCTAATTTCGTTATGAATCTCTTCAAATAATGAATGAATATTTGTTTTTTCCTTATTGTCAATTTGTAAATAAAGTGGATTGTTGGTATTATGGAAGAAAGAGAATTTAAAAATAAAATTTTGTTCATTAAAAAACTTGTCCAAAAATTCTCCTTCAAAAAAAATAAAATAACCGTCTGTAAAATTAGCCTTGCTAATATCTACTAACTGCGATACTGGAATAAAAAGTGCAATGTTATTTTTTAACAAAATGGTTTGATTATTAATTTTAATTTGACCACTCGCATTTCTTAAAAATGCCAAAGTATAAAAATCGGGAAGTACTTCCATTTTGTCCACAGCAAATTCCGAAGTATGCACCGTGTCAATTAAAATTTCTTTACCGTATTTATTTCGTTCAAATGTTAGTTTTTGCATACTGTGTGTTGTCTTAACATTGCCACCAACGTCCATGCGCTTGGTGCTGGTGGCGATTTCACTAATGTTTATACGATGATCCATGTTACAAATTTATGCAAAATATTTGGTACGTGCTACTTTTTTATCGCCACTGGCATCCAAATGCTTGTTATGTAGCGTGGATTCACCGTGCGCCTCTACATTTTATTTTTCGGTTCGTTCTTTTAACGTTTTTCTGATATTTTTTTGACCAATCTATGTGCGTCGAACGACGCATTTACATTTAAAAAT
>JAGNRR010000216.1 GCA_017988595.1 Chitinophagaceae bacterium | reverse complement strand
CATTTGAGTTGACCCAAACACAATGCAATTTGGCTTTTGCGTTCCAAAAAATAACAGAGAAAGCTGTTTTGAATTTATGTTATGAAATAAAAAAAATGACCCAATCCAATAACCTTTGTTTGGCTGGAGGAGTAGCACTTAATAGTGTGATAAATGGCATTATAAAGGATAAAAAAATATTTGAAAATGTATTTATTACGCCCGCAAGCGGTGATGCCGGTGGTGCTTTAGGTGCTGCATTTTCGGCCTATTATTTGCATTTTAACCAAGCGAGAACGATAAAACTACCAGATAATTTACAAAATAGCCTTTTGGGTAATAGCTATTCAGATGCCGAAATATTTGAAATTATAAAACAATATCCCAATTATGAGGAATGTAAAAACCAGGAAGAGCTCTGTGCCAAAACGGCAAAATTCATTGCTGAAGGCAAGGTGATAGGTTGGTTTCAGGGCAAAATGGAATTTGGCCCGCGGGCATTAGGCAATCGGAGTATTTTGGCCGACCCAAGGAATGAAACGATGCAATTGCACCTTAATATGAAAATAAAAAACCGCGAATCGTTTCGTCCATTTGCCCCTGCCATTTTGGAAGAAGAAGCCCATAAATATTTCGATATGGAAGGCAATTCTCCTTATATGCTTCAGGTGCATAAAGTAAAAAAAGAATGGCTTAAACCTGTACCAGAAAATTATCCTCAATTGGATATTAGAGAAAAACTCTATTTGTCAAAATCAGCAATTCCATCGGTTACCCATGTTGATTTTAGCGCAAGAATTCAAACTGTAAATAAAAAAGAACACCCTCTTTTTTGGCAATTGATAAATACCTTTTTCAACCTGACCCGTTGTCCGATGCTCATCAATACTAGTTTTAATATAAAAGATGAACCCATAGTCTGTTCACCATCAGATGCCTACAACTGCTTTATAAAAACAGGAATGGATGTTTTGGTTATTGGAAATTATATTTTGAGGAAATGAAAAGGAAATTAATAAAAAAATTTAACTTTGAAAAAATAAATTTAACTTTTGAACCAAATGCTAGAACTCATTAAAGACATATCACAATTTATGTGGGAACGCAAGCAATATTGGATTGTTCCGGTAATCATCTCTATTATTTTGGTGGCTATTCTGATTGTATTTGGTGGCTCGGCTGCTGTAACACCTTTTGTTTACTCTATATTTTGATGTCTTTTTTAAAAAAATATAAAACCATCTATTTCCAATTAATTGGATTTGGCATTCTATATTATAGATTTGAAAAAACAATTTTACTTTATTTTTGTATCGCTTTAGTATTGTTACCAATTGTTTTTCCAAATATAGCCTTGAAGTATATCCTATTTTTTGAAAAATTATTGAATTTAATAGGCGACTTAATAAAAGACATCCTGTTTGCCATCATATTTTGTTTTATAATAATACCTATTTCCTTTATAAAAAGAATATTTGGAAAAAAGGCAGAACAACAACAAATAAAAAGAATAGATTTGAAAAAAATATGGTGACGGTTTTTTGTTTGATAGCTCAAAACCCAACTTCAAAACCGAACAATATTTTTCCCCATTTCCAAATCTAATAATAACCGGAAATAATAAAAAATAAATTAAATCAAAATAAGTCTATTTTTGAATTGTCTTAAAAAGGGGAAATTATATCAAATAACACAATTAAAAATTTTCTTCCATTTCCAATACATAAAATTCGCTTGCTGCATTTTTAAGAATTTCTAATCCTTTTGTGGGGTTTCTACTAGATTCTCCATCTGTGGTCTCCTTTAATCTATACAACATATAGTATAGGCGTAAAAAAACTCTATTTTGGAGCATTTTGTTTTCAGATTTATGAATTATAAAATCAATTAAATCATTTTTTATTGATTCTTTTTGTTCTTTTGAAAAATTAGCAAAAAGTGGGCTTTCTAAAAATAATTTGGATAATAAATCGCAAGCAGAATTTTCTATTTGAAGTTGTTTCTCAAAAAAAAACTCTCTTTTCGTAGCTTCAGACTTGAAATAAGATAATTGTTTCACAAAATCATTATAGGTGGCGATATTTTTACTAGTAACAAAATTTATCTTTTTCTCAAAATTATAATCTCCAATAGATTCAATAATGTTTTGAATATAAGTCTCACTTCGATGATGTAATGAAAGGTGTCTTGGATTTTCTACATTTACAATTTTAAAAGAAATATTTTTTTCATTAGCATATTCTATCATTTGAGGTAATTCATGCCAATTTAAGGTAAGTGGACAGAAGTTGATATTCAAATTTACTTTGCCTTTTTGCATTTTATCTATAAGAACTGCAACATTTTTTTGAATTTGATTAAAATCTGCATTAAGTCTAATTTTCTCAAAAGTTTCTTTGGTAAATCCATCAAGAGAAATCCCAATTTCAAATTGTTTGGATTCAATCATTTCTAAAAACCGATTTGGCAAAACACTACAATTAGTTTGAAGATGAATCACACAATTGTGATTAAGTTTCAAGATAGCCTCCCAAATTCTAAAATAGGACTTAATTAAAAGCGGCTCTCCACCTATAAAAGTAGCGATTTTCAGATGGGGGATAAATTCATTTAATTCGTCAAAAAAATGTTCTGGATAAGCAAATTTAATTGGAGGTAGATGAAATTTATTTTTTCTTATGAGAGAAGAAAAATTTTCGTTACACATAATACACTCAAAATTACATAAATTACTCATTTCAAAAGACATTTGAGTAGGATATAATTTTTCGTCATTAGCATACATATCATACTTTAAAGGTGGAAAAGAACTGTAGTTTTTAGATAGTAAAACGCTTTTGCAAGATGCACATTTTTCTAGGTTGAAACAAGCTAATGTACTTCTAAAGTCAGCTGCTTTTTCTCCATTCCAGATTTCTTTTATTGTTGAAGTATGTATATTTCCTAATACAAAATCATAATTGAAGCTACAACTCGTTATTTCTCCATTAATTTGAAAATGTAAATTATTAAAGGGAGCATAGCAAATTCTTTTTTTGGGACCAAATGGACGCTGTTGATTGTATTTTTTTATATCTTTAACTGTAATTGAATTATGGTTAATCGTGCTAGGAAAATCATAAT
>JAGNRR010000215.1 GCA_017988595.1 Chitinophagaceae bacterium | reverse complement strand
TATATAGAATCTTTTTCATAATATTTATCAAAAATTAGTATTCAATTTTTTTATCAAAATCATTTATTAAACGTAATAATTGAGCATAAGTTGTAATATGAACAAATTTGGAAAAAAAATTTTAGGCGTAATCCCAGCAAGATATGCATCAACTCGTTTCCCGGGCAAACCATTAATCGATATTGCTGGAAAATCAATGATTCGAAGAGTTTATGAAAGAACGATACAATCAAATTTAGATGCAGTCATGATTGCAACTGATCATGAAAGTATTATTAAGCATGTAAAATCTTTTGGAGCAACTGCAATTTCCACAAGTGAAAATCACCCTAGTGGAACAGATAGATGCCAAGAAGTTGCAGAAAAAATTGGGCAAGATTTTGATTATATCGTTAATATTCAAGGAGATGAGCCCTTTATTTTTCCAGAACAAATCAATTTGTTAATAGATAGTTGTGATGGAAAAGTAGAGCTTGCTACGATGATGCTGGAAGTAAAAAGCCATGATTTATTAATGGATGATGGAGAAGTAAAAATCGTTAAAGATATTGATAATCAAGCACTTTACTTTAGTCGACAAGCCATTCCAGCAGTAAAAAACAAACCAATTGAAGAATGGTTAAAATATTATACTTATTATAGGCATGTGGGCATGTATGTGTATCGAAAAGATATACTCTCCCAAATTGCAAAGTTGCCACCCTCATCATTAGAAATAGCTGAATCTTTGGAACAATTAAGATGGTTAGAAAATGGGTTTAAAATTAAATTGGTAGAAACCAATCAAGATAGTTATTGTGTGGACACTCCAGAAGATGTTGAATGGATATTAGAAAAATTCAAACATTTATTATAAAAAAAAGGCTACTCAATTCGAATGAGTAGCCTTTTTTATTTATATAATTTATTTTTTAGTTTTCTCTTTAAATCTGACCAATTGCCTTTTTAATGCATCAGTCGCTAAATCGATTCCTGCTTCAAATGTTTGAGCGATCTCTTTGATCAATATCGATTTTCCTGGAAGATTTAACTTTATTTCAACAATTTTATCCCTCACCTGTCCTGCATTTTCTAGCTTCAAAAACACTTGTACATCAATAATTTTGCTAAAAAATTGCTCCAATTTGCTAATTTTTTGTTCTAAATATTCTCTCAATTTGTAATCGACAGAAAAATGAACAGATTGCAAGTTTACTTTCATAGGTTAACTAATTTTAAACGATTAAAAAAATTTAGTATCCAATAATATTACTCGGTTTTTGTTGGTTCGTCGCCCAAATCATTGTCTTTTTTTGCCTTTGGGTGAGCTTGGTTATATACTTTTTTCAATTGATCAATTGTATTATGCAGATACACTTGAGTAGCTGCCAAATTTGCATGCCCTAATAAATTTTTAATTGCATTTATATCAGCACCTTTGTCTGATAAATGGGTAGCAAAAGAATGTCTTAAAACATGTGGACTTTTCTTTTCTACCGTAGAAACAAACGTAAGATACTTTCTTACTTTTAAATAAACAAATTTTGGATACATTTTTTCTCCATTATCCGTCAAAAAAAGTGGAATATTCGACGAATCTCCAAATTTTAATCGTTTATAATTTTGATAATTTTCATGAATAGCCTTTAGATATGGGGGAATAGGAACAATTCTTTCTTTATTTCCTTTTCCCAAAATTTTCATTGAAAAATTAGAGAAATCAAGGTCATTTGTTTTAAGTTCTATGACTTCATTTCGCCGAATTCCAGTTACATATAATAACTCCAATAAGTAATTATCTCTAACACCTTCAAAATCGTCAGTAAAATGTAATTGATCCAATAAATTTTCAATCTGATTTTCTTGAATGAAAACCGGGAGTCGCTTTGGCAGTTTTGGAGCACTCACCTTTTTCATCGGATTTTGCTCACAAAGCTTATTTCGAAGTAAAAACTGATAAAAAGATTGAAGTGAAGACTTTTTTCGATGGATTGTTTTAGGCTTCAAACCACTTTGCATCATCGAAACTAGCCATGAACGAACATGAAAATGCCTGACTTCTAAGATAGAAGTCAGGCATTTTTCTTTTACAATATATTCTAAAAAAGAATGTAAATCATTTTTATAAGCGGACAGAGTATGTTCGCTATAGCGTTTTTCGAATTTTAAATAACTAAGGAAGGAATCTAAATAAGTATCCTCCATATTCATAAATTAGGCATCTAAATTATGATTTCCGTAAGTTGCTTCTTTATAAACTGCTTTTAAAATTTGATTTCTTCTTACAACAGATGGTTTAGTAAAAGCTTTTCTATTACGAAGTTGTTTCAAGGCACCTGATTTCTCAAACTTTCTTTTATACTTTTTTAATGCTTTGTCAATTGTTTCGCTTTCTCTTACATCAATGATTAGCATGAACCTAATTTTTTTTATGATAATTAAATAATTTTTTCAGAGTGCAAAAGTAAGTAAATAATATTTAATTTTCAAAATATTTTTACTATAATTTTTTTATACTATGTAATTTGCTGCATTTCAACACAATAACACCTCAAATTATTATTATCATCCATGAATAACTTGTTTTTCAAACTGAATATTTTTCTAAAAAATATTAAAATTTAACTTTATAACTATATTTGTTAAAATTAATTGATTTTCAAATCAGATTTTCTGCTATTAAATTGACAAAATAGGGAAATATCAGGTTGAAATTATCATTTTTTTTCTCGGATCGACAGAATGACAACTATAAGAAAATACATACAATCTTTTCTGAGCTATTTGCGACTGAAAGTCAATAGAGTTCAATTTATCATGGTGATTGCCACTTTAACTGGATTTGTATCCGGATTAATGGCAGTTTTATTAAAAAGCATCGTACATGTTATCCAAGATTTTGTAGAAAATTACACTTTTGGTGAATTTTCATATTTGTTGTTTCCTATTGTGGGTTTGGTTATCACAAATCTAATCGTCAATCGATTTTTTGGTGGCTTTATTGAAAAAGGAATCGCAATGGTACTGAAATCCATCGCAAAATGGTCTTCTTTCATTCCATTCAAACACACCTATTTGCATGTCCTAACTAGTTCGATAACAGTTGGTTTCGGTGGATCTTTAGGTCTTGAAGCACCTATTGTGGCAACAGGATCCTCCATTGG
>JAGNRR010000043.1 GCA_017988595.1 Chitinophagaceae bacterium | reverse complement strand
TGAATGCCATTGCCGAATAGCGAAATAATTGGAAACAAATAGAAGCAAAAGAAAAAGGACGAGAAAAATGGTACGAATCTTATACCATAAGAATAGCATTAGTTGAAAAACATTATAGTTTTAATAAATAAAATTTTATAAATAATTTACACTTTAGAAATCTATAAAGTAGTTTATATTTGCGCCTATTATGATGGAATACTGGCATTTGATAAAAGACACAATTTTAAATCCTGAATGGTATATTGAATACGGCGGATTGTATTTTTTGCTTTTTGTAATATTTGCCGAAACAGGTTTACTTGTTGGATTTTTTCTACCAGGAGATTCTCTTTTGTTTGTAGCAGGAATTTATGTTGATAAATTAGCTGCCGAATTTTTCAATGTACCTTATTTTGTAATTTTAGTAATGATTGCCATAGCTGGAGTTCTAGGAAATTTGGTAGGCTATTGGTTTGGAAAAAAATCGGGAAATTATTTATATACAAGAAAAGATACTTTCTTTTATAAGAAAAAACATTTGCAAACAGCTCACGATTTTTATGAAAAAAATGGCGCTTTGGCAATCATTGGTGCACGATTTTTGCCCATTGTACGCACTTTTGCACCAATAGTTGCTGGAATAGTAAAAATGGATTATAAAAAGTTTTTTGTAAATAATGTTATCGGTTCTTTTGCATGGGTTTTTTCTATGATGCTAGCTGGCAGATTTTTATATAAATTCTTTTTGACACAATACAATATTGATTTAACTAAGAAACTTGAAATTATAGTTATTGGAATAATATTAGTAACTACACTTCCTGTAATTTATAAATTTGCAAAAAGCGGAAAAGGAAAATAAATTTAATTTTTAAAAAAAAATAATGAATTTGCAAGAAAAATATAAAAACATTTTTGAAGCAGCATTATTAATTGAAATAGAAAAAAACTCAACACTAATTTCAGCAAATGAAGGCGACATCATACTTGATGTTGGCAAAACAATTAGAGTAATGCCCATCGTATTATCTGGAATAATAAAAGTATCCAGACTTGATGAAAATGGACACGAGCTTTTATTATATTATATAAATCCTAATGAAGGATGTGCCATGACATTTACTTGCTGTATGCAACAACAAAAAAGCGAAATAAAAGCAATTGTAGAAGAATCCGCACAAATTTTAGCAATACCAATAGCATTTATGGACGAGTGGATGATGAAATATCCAACATGGAAAAGCTTTGTAATGAAAACTATTAAAACCAGATTTGCCGAACTTTTAAAAACAATAGATCAAATCGCGTTTCAAAAACTAGATGAACGATTAATAAATTATTTAAAAGAAAAATCCAAAGCTACTCATTCTTCATTAATCAATCTTTCGCATGAACAAATTGCAAATGAATTAGCAACATCTAGAGTTGTAATTTCTAGACTTCTAAAAAAATTAGAAAATGACAATAAATTATTGTTATATAGAAATCAAATAAAATTGCTAAAGGAATTGTAACAAATGTAACCGAATAGTTTTTTTTATTTATAGACATTTGCATTATAAAATAAAAAAAACAAATCATGAAAAAGAACATTGGATCAACAGACAAAATTATTAGATTATCAATTGCTGCAATTATTGCCATTTTATTTTTTGCAAATGTTATCAGTGGAACTACTGCTTTAGTGTTAGGTGCAATTGCTGTAATTTTTGCATTAACTAGTTTATTAAATTTCTGTCCTCTTTATTTACCACTTGGTATTTCAACTTGTAAAACAAAATAAATGAAACACGAAATTGAAACTCAATGGATGGGGAAAATGCAATTTAATGCACTTGTAAATGACCATACCATAATAATGGATGCACCCGAAAGAGTTGGTGGTGAAGATCATGGACCAATCCCAAAACCTTTTATTTTAACTGCACTTTCGGGTTGTACTGGAATGGATATTGTGGCACTTTTACGAAAATCTCAACAAGAGGTAAAAGAATTTAACATCAAAGTATCTGGTGAAATCAGCAAAAAAGCTCCTATTGAATATGTTTCCATTCATTTAATCTATGAATTTATAGGCAAAGATGAATTTGAAAATGCTGCATTAAATGCAGTAATGGATTCTCAAGAAAAATATTGTGGGGTAAGCAATATGCTAAAAAAAATAATGCCAGTTACTTGGGAAATAAACTATAATGGTAAAATAATTTTTAATAACCTTAAGAATGAAACTGCCATTTTAAATTAATAAAATGAACTTTATAATAAAAAACAAAATAACAATACTGGGTACTATAATAGGTGCTGTTGCTGGTTATCTATATTTTTATTACATAGGTTGCCAAAGTGGTACTTGTGCAATTACTTCAAAACCTATAAATAGTTCACTTTATGGAGCAGTATTAGGTTATTTAATTTCAACAAACTTTAAAAAATAAAAAAAAATGAATAAAAAAATAATAATTGATGTAAGAACAAGAGAGGAATTTATGGGCGGTCATGTTGTAGATAGCATAAATATTCCACTTCAAGAAATCGAACAAAAACTTAATGAAATAAAGCAACTGGCACAACCTTTAATACTTTGTTGTGCAAGTGGTGGAAGAAGTGGTCAAGCTGCAGCATATCTTAAAAAATGTGGCGTTGAATGTGAAAATGGTGGAAGCTGGATGGATGTAAATTTTAAAATTCAATAAAAATAAAATCATGATACAGTTACTGAAAAATATATTTGGATTATCTCCTAAAGTTGATTTAAAAGAATTAGTTGCAAATGGCGCCAAGATTGTTGATGTTCGAACAAAAGCAGAATACACGCAAGGGCATATTAAAAATTCAATAAATATCCCTTTAAATAATTTATCAAATCATTATGCATCTTTAAGCAAAAATACACCAATCATCACCTGTTGTGCATCTGGTGTTAGAAGTGCTCAAGCAAAAAATATTTTGAAATCAAATGGATTTTCTGATGTACACAATGGTGGCGGCTGGATGAGTTTGAAAAGTAAAATTTAGTTGTACAAAATATTCAAATCTTAAAAATAGAATTTTTCAAAAGCGAAATAATTATATTTCAAATTATCAATTTTTAAAAAAATAAAGTTTTGTATAATTATCTTTACTAGATGAATACAAAACATATTTCTATTTTTTCTCTACCAATTATTGTTGCAGCCCTTGGATACTTTGTAGATATATATGATTTGGTTCTTTTTGGCATTTTTAGAAAACCAAGTTTGCAAGCCATTGGACTTGAGGGCGATTTGCTAGAAAGTGCAGGTCATACTTTAATAAATGTGCAAATGATTGGCATGTTAGTTGGTGGACTTTTTTGGGGAATTTTGGGCGATAAAAAAGGCAGGCTTTCTGTTCTTTTTGGTTCAATAATTACATATTCGATTGCAAATTTATTAAATGCTTATGTGCAAACTTTACCACAATATATCATCATTCGATTTGTTGCTGGTTTCGGTTTGGCAGGCGAACTTGGTGCTGGCATTACTTTAGTTTCTGAATTATTAAAAAAAGAACAACGAGGTTGGGGAACAACATTTGTGGCTACAGTTGGTGTTTCGGGAGCAGTTTTTGCAGGTATTCTAGGGAAATATGTTGATTGGAAAACGGGCTATATTATTGGCGGCGTTTTGGGATTTGCACTATTACTTTTAAGGATAGGTGTTGTAGAATCTGGAATTTATAAAAACGCCAAAGAGCACTCAAACAATACACTTGGAAGTTTAAAACTCATTTTCCAAAACAAAACTAATTTCAAAACATATATGTATTGCATACTTTCGGGATTGCCTGTTTGGTATGGTGTAGGTATTTTAGTATTTTTTAGTCCAGAACTTGGCAAAGAATTAAATATTCAAGGCACTATCGAAACGCCTTTGGCAATTACATATGCATATATTGGTGTAACGCTTGGCGATTTAGTGAGCGGCATGCTAAGTCAAATTTTTAAAACCAGAATAAAAGTGATGCAATGGTTCATTGCTTCATGTTTTATTTTTGTAATCGCCTATTCATTCTTAAATAATGCATCGGTTGCATATTTATATTTTGTTTGTTTAATGATAGGTTTCACTTCTGGATATTGGGCCGTTATTATTTCTACATCTGCTGAACAATTTGGAACCAATGTAAGAGCAACAGTTGCCACATCAGTTCCAAATTTTATAAGAGCGGCTTTGGTGCCCATCACATTTTTATATAGCAATATCTTTCATCAATTTTTTGGAATAGGAAAAATTAATAGTGCATTAATTACAGGATTAATTTGTTGTTCAATTGCACTTTGGTCTGTTTCTCAACTTAAAGAAACTTTTGCAAAAGATTTAAATTATTTAGAAAACTAAATTTTCTAGAATAAATAATTAGGCAATGTATGAATTCCCAAACTATCATCGTTTGTAACACCTTTTATTCCTTTCACAAAAAGTGTAAGAATTTTTCCTGCTTTAAAATCAATTGGCTGTGATGTAAAAATTAAATTTGAAGTGGCAGAATCTTGTAACGAAATTTGAAATTCTAAAGGCGTAAAACTTGAAAAATTTTGCGGTGCACCTAATGCCAAATTAGAAATAAATGCCGTAGAACTATCTTTTAAATAAACATTTACAGTGCCTGCATTTGGCGAAAAATTCAAAAACCGATATCTAGTCAATCCATTTTCATCAATCTTAATATCATCTTTTAATAGCAAAATTTTTGTTGTACTATTTTCTTTATATACAAAAACTGAATAGGTTTGTTCTCTATCAAAAACAAAATTTGTATCGACTACAAGATTGCCATTTTCTCTTATTTTAAAATTTCTTTTCCCTGAAATTACATTTCTATAGTATGTATTTGCAAGATATTTCATAGGATCAACATGCAAAATCGTATTATCTAAAAAAGCTTCAATACTGGGTGCACCAGGAACTGTATTCACCACCATTAATCTTGCATTGCTTTCATCAAAACGCAAATCTTTTGTGCATTTACTAAAAAAAATACCTGCTAAACTTACTAATATTAAAAAAACTATTTTTTTCATTTATCAAATATAAATTAAAAATTTGGGTGTAATAATTTTTCTATAAAATATGGCAAAATACTTGGTTTGGCTACTATCGGAAAAATAAAACCAAAAACAGCACCCCACAAATGAGCATCGTGCCCCACATTATCTATATTTTTTTTGCCCATATAAATAGAATAGCCTACAAAAAACAAAGCATAAATTATTCCAGGTACTGGTAAAACATAAATATAAATTATATGCCAAGGATCAAACAAAATAAAACTAAACAATATGGCACTAATTGCGCCACTTGCTCCCAATGCTCTATAATAGGCATCGTCTTTATGTTTGAAATATGAATAAACTGAACTTAAAATTAAAGCCAATATATAATAAAAAATAAAAAATAGTTTAGTTCCAAATACTTGTGAAAATATTTGCTCCAAATAGGGTCCAAAGAAAAAGAATGTAAACATGTTGAAAAATAAATGTTGCATATCAGCATGAATAAAACCATGCGAAATAAATCGAAACCACTCATTTTTTCGTTTAATATCATAAGGATAAAAAATAGATTTATTGATAATATCTACATTTGAAAAAGCTAAAAATGAAATAATAGCGGTGAACCCTATGATGATATAACTTGTAGCCATACTATTTACATTTGTGTTTTTTGGTATTCTTCAATTCCTTTTTCTAAACAATCCATTGCCCTTTCAATATCTTCAATTTTTAACACATAAGCAAATCTAACTTCTTGCAAACCAGCTCCAGGCGTAGAATAAAAACCATTTGCAGGAGCCATCATTATTGTTTCATTTCTGTATGAAAAACTTTCAAGTAACCATTGACAAAATTTATCTGCATTATCAATTGGCAATTTTGCCATGGCATAAAAAGCACCTCCTGGATTTGGGCAAATTACACCCGGCATTTTATTTAATCGTTCTACCAAATAATTTCTTCGAAGTCTGTATTGTTCTATTACGTCATCAAAATATGTTTCTGGTAAATCTGTAGCAGCTTCGGCGGCAATTTGTTCTAGAGTTGGCGGACTTAATCTGGCTTGTGCAAATCGCAAAGCCGTATTCATGATTTCTTTATTTTTACTAACAAAAGCTCCAATTCTTGCACCACAGGCCGAATATCTTTTAGAAATTGTATCTAATAAGATTACATGTTGATCCATTCCTTCGAGCTCCAAAGCCGAAAATGCTTTTGCTCCATCATAGCAAAATTCTCGATAAGCTTCGTCTGCTAATAAAAATAAATTGTGTTTTAAACAAAGTTCTTTCAACACTCGCATTTCTTCTTTGCTGTATAAATATCCTGTAGGATTATTAGGATTGCAAAGCATGATGGCTTTTGTTTTTGGAGTTATAGATTTTTCAAATTCTTCAATAGAAGGCAGTTTATAATTTTCTTCAATTGTTGATGAAATTGGAACAATTTTTATTCTTGCAGCAACTGCATAGCCATTATAATTTGCATAAAATGGTTCTGGAATAATTATTTCATCATCTGGGTCAAGACAACTCATCATGGCAAATAAAATCCCCTCGGATCCGCCTGTGGTAATTATAATTTCATCGGGGGTTAAATCAATTCCAAAACGTTTATAATACACACAAAGTTTTTGACGATAAGAAAGAAAACCTGCACTATGGCTATATTCCAAAATCTTAATATCAGAATTTTTTACAGCATCAAGCATTTCTTTTGGCGTTTCAATATCTGGCTGACCAATATTAAGATGAAAAACTTTTACGCCTTTTGCTTTTGCAGCTTCTGCATAAGGTACCAATTTTCTGATAGGCGATGGTGGCATTTCCAATCCACGTTGCGATACATTTGGCATAATCTATTTTTATATTTTAATTAAAAAGGAAAGTTACAAGATTGAATTTAAAAATAACAACATTTATAAAAAAAAAGTGGCAAGTTACTTATATCGCACCGCTACAACTCCTTACCCTTGCTGTATTCCTACCCTGGGGGAATTGGAGGAGCTGGTCGTATAAGACTTGCCGTTGCAAATGTATAGTTTTTTTCTTAAATCATAAAATTCAATTTAGACAAATATTAGAAATTGATTTTTAAATCTTTTATACAATTATTCAGTTAAAACAATTTCATACTTTTGCTAAATGGCTCGAAAGAAAAAAACCGTTCTCGAAAATTTAAAAATTGAATCTTATGCAGCTGAAGGAAAATGTATTGCAAAGCATAATGAAAAAATTATTTTTGTTGAAGGAGCTGTACCTGGTGATGTTGTAGATGTTTTTATTCAAAAAAATAAAAAAGATTGGGCACAAGGACAAGTCTTAAATTTAATTTCCCCTTCGGTTAATAGAATTGAACCTTTTTGTCAACATTTTGGCACATGTGGCGGATGTAAATGGCAAATGCTCGATTATTCGCTACAACTAACTTACAAAGAACAACAAGTAAAAGATCAATTGCAACGAATTGGAAAAATTGATGTGGATGAATATTTACCAATTTTAGGATGCGAAAAAACAACACTTTATAGAAACAAACTAGAATTTACATTTAGTAACAAACAATATTTGAGCCGTGAAATGCTAAATAGCAATGAAACATTTGATAAAAATGTATTGGGTTTTCATGCACCAAAATTATTTGATAAAGTAATTGACATTCAAGAATGTCATCTACAAGAAGTACCCACAAATGCAATTAAAAATTTTATTCGAAATTATGCTTTTGAAAATAAACTTAGTTTTTATGACATCCGTTTTCATCATGGTTTATTTAGAAATTTAATAATTAGAATTTCTAAAAAAGGAGAAGTATTAATCAATCTTATTTTTGGAGAAGATAACCAAATTGAGATTGAAAAATGTTGTCATGCAATTGCAAAAGAATTTCCTTCAATTACTTCATTTTATTATACCATAAATACAAAAATGAATGACACTATTTATGATTTGCCTTTAGTTTTATTTTCAGGAAAAAAATATATTGAAGAAAATTTAGAAGATTTTCGATTTCAAATTAGCCCAAAATCATTTTTTCAAACCAACTCCTATCAAGCTGAAAAATTATATAAAATTGTTCGTCAATTTGCAAATTTAAAAGGTACCGAAATTCTTTATGACTTGTATTGTGGCACCGGAAGTATTGGTATTTTTTTAAGCAAAAATGCAAAAAAAATAATTGGTGTAGAAACCGTTGAAGATGCCATTGAAGATGCAAAATTAAATGCAAAAGAAAATAATATTACCGATGCACATTTTTTTGCAGGCGATGTAATAAAAATATGCAATGACACTTTTTTCAAAGAACATGGTTTTCCAGATTGCATTATTTTAGATCCACCACGAGCTGGACTTCATAATGATTTAATCGAAAAACTTTTAGAAATAAAATGTCCTCGAATTGTTTATGTAAGCTGCAATCCAGCCACACAAGCCAGAGATGTAAATTTGCTTCAAGAAAAATACAACGTAATCCGGTCTCAAGCGGTAGATATGTTTCCACATACACATCATATTGAAAACGTATTGCTTTTAGAATTAAAATAATTATGGATTTTTTAAAACAAATTCAACTACATCTTTTAGAAAAATTGCCAGGGAAAACAGCTCAATTTAAAATGGCACCAGCACATCGAAGTTCCGATTTGATAATTCCAAAAGATGCAAAACAAAGTGCAGTTATAATTTTACTTTTCCATAAAAAAAATGTCTGGCATTTTATTTTAATAGAGCGAAGCGAAGATGGAAAAACACATAGTGGACAAATTAGTTTTCCTGGAGGAAGAGTTGACCAAAATGATTTTTCAAAAACATTTACAGCTTTAAGAGAATGCGAAGAAGAGATTGGTATTTCAAAAAACAACATTCAAATTCTTGGCAATTTAAGCTCCTTATACATTCCACCAAGCAATTTTTTAGTACAACCCATAATTGCTTACACCGAAAAAGAAATCAACTTTATTCGATCCGAAAATGAAGTACAAGAAATTATTGAAGTTTCAATAGAAGATTTTTTTGATAGAAAAAACAAAATTGAAGGCACTGTTTTTGAAAATAAATTAGTGCCCGCTTATCAATTAACTAAAAATAAAATTGTTTGGGGTGCAACAGCAATGATACTTGCCGAGTTTGAAGAAATCTATTTCAACGTAATTTCAAAAAAATAAAGATTAAATTTGTAAAATGAACGCTATAATTACTGGAGCAACAAAAGGAATTGGAAACGCCATTGCAGAGAAATTATTAAAAGAAAATTATAATATCATCATTTGTTCTCGAAATGAAGTTGAATTAAAAAATATAATTCTTGAATGGCAAAAAAAATTTCCTACACGAAAAATCTTAGGTTTCAAAACAGACATGAGTTTGAAAAATGAAGTTGATAATTTTGCAAAAAATTGTTTAGAAAATTTCGAAAAAATTGATGTCTTGATAAACAATGCTGGATATTTTATTCCAGGAAATATTCGCGACGAAGCTGATGGCACTTTAGAAAAAATGCTAAATACTAATTTGTTTTCTGCTTATCATCTTACTAGAAAAATATTGCCAAATATGATTAAAAACAATGTAGGTCATATTTTTAATATTTCATCTGTTGCTGGTATAAAAGCTTATCCAATGGGTGGTTCATATAGTATTTCAAAATTTGCGTTGGAAGGATTTAGCAAAAATTTACGAGAAGAATTAAAGACAAAAAATATAAAAGTAACTTCAATAATTTCTGGTGCAACTTATACAAATTCTTGGAGCGAAAGTGGCATTGAACCTAGTCGTATTATGCAAGCAAGTGATGTTGCTGATGCACTTTTTAGTGCAATTAGATTATCGAAAAATGCTGTAATCGAAGAACTAATTCTTCGTCCACAATTAGGAGATTTATAAAAAGTAATTTATTTCCAAGCACAAAGTATGCCGCCCATAATAGCCAAACAAATGGTCCAATAAATTACATTTACCCATATTAATTTCCAAGATTTTCTTTCAAACATTCCATTAGTTGCAAAAATTGGTAGCACTAAAAATAAACCTAAAAATGTGCCATGTAAAGCACCATGTCCAAAAGTTCTGAATTCATTATTGTATGTAGTTAAAATTCTTGTTGCTTCTTCAGGATGTTCATTTAATAATGAAAATGCTCCCCATTGATGAATTACTTCATGTGATACAATAAACATATTCATAAGAAAACATAATACTAAAGAGATTCCTAATGTTAAAACCATATTCATTGATTTCATTTTTTCTTCCGAAATATTGGTTTCAGCTACCCAAATTTTTCCAGTTGGTGTGCTAGGATTATACCATAGAAAACCTATAATGGTAGGGATTAGAGTTGCTACTAAAAAAGCAGGCCAATTCATTAATTGCGCCATAAGTTGATTCATTTGTTCATTCATAAAAAATAATTTTCCTTAAAATTAGAAAAACAAAATTGGAAATTCTAATTTATCCAATTCTTTTTTTCTTGTTCAATATGATGTAAAACAACATTTACATTATACTTTTCAACAAGATATTTTGCCATTTTATCAGCACTATATACAGAACGATGCTGTCCACCTGTACAACCAAAACTGATAGATAAATTTTCGAAATTTCTTTCTAAAAAATCTTCAACTGTAATGTCTATTATATTAAAAATATGATTCAAAAATTCATTTATTCTTGTTTCAGTTTCTAAATAATTTATCACATCTACATTACGTCCTGTTTGTTTTTTATATTGTTCTATTCTACCTGGATTTAAAATCCCTCTACAATCAAATACAAATCCACCTCCGTTTCCTGAAAAATCTTCCGGTATTCCTTTCTTGTAAGAAAAACTATTTACATGTACTGTTAATTTTTTTGTCATATCTCTATTTTATAATTTTTTAATTGTTCTAAACAATGATTTAGTTCTGGATATTGAGCTAATGAATTTTCTTCTTTCCATTCAATAATATTTTTAATTCCACTTGGAATGCTTGAAATAAAATGTTCTTTTTTTTCAACCAAACCTCGCAAACCATAAGCGCCCATTACCTGAAGTAATCGAAGCAAGACTATTTTTTGATAACTTTTTTTGATAGCTTCTTCATCAATTTCAATACGATTTTTTAAATGAAAAATATAAAAGTCAAGCAATTCTCTTTTCCATTCTTTGCTTAAACATGCTTTTGCTTGCCACAATAATGAAGCCACATCATACATTGGCGAACCTTGCATAGCTCCTTGAAAATCGATAAAATAAATCTTATTATTATTTACCATAATATTTCTACCTTGAAAATCTCGGTACATAAATACAATTAAATTTTTATCTAAAATTGTATTGCTAATTTCATCAAATTCAATTTCTAATCTTTTTTCATCAAATTGGATTCCAGTTTGTAATAGAAAATAAGTTTTAAAATAAATCAGATCATTTTTTATTCGTTCTTCATCAAAAGAATTTAATTTTTTAAACTCATTCTCAAAATCCCGTGATTGAAAAATAAATTGAATATCAATTAAATGAAGAAGTGCATCTTGATAATTTTTTTTCACTTCATCACATTCTCCAAGTAATATTTTTTTTTCTAATAATGAAACCACACCAACATCTTCTTGAAAATAAATAGATTTATCATTATTAA
>JAGNRR010000042.1 GCA_017988595.1 Chitinophagaceae bacterium | reverse complement strand
ACATTACCAATGTTGAAATCAGCCAATTGCTCATTTCTCCGATTAAGAATTTAGTTCGATTTGGAAATAAAACACCAAAATAATTATTCTCTCTTAGCTTAGTTGGAAATTTTTTTATCAATTCTAAATTTTCAGCTGTGGTATCTTGTTCTAATGATACATATTTTGTGTGTTGAATAGAGTCGCTTTCGCAATTATAAATACCATACACAAAATCTGTACTTATATTTTGATTTTTTAATTCTCTAATCAATAAATTTTCAAGTGATACTGGATCTATAACATCATTTATTTGAACAATAAAATGTTTTTCATTTTCTTTAGTTACAATATTTGTTGTTGGAGAAAAATTATTATTTGATCTTAAAATAGAACCTGCCACATCCTGTAAAGCATTTTTTACTTGGGTGTCAAAAATTTTATTTTCTAATTCATAAGCTTTTTTAATCCAATAAAATTGGGTGATAAACATTAAAATGGCACATATCACACCAAGTAAAAAAATGGTTCTTAAAAGTCTATTACTCATAAATTATTTCGTAAAAGTAAATTATTTTTTTATGCGATGACTATTGTTTTTTATAAAACTACTCCAATCATTTTTTTTCAATGATTTTCCTAAAACACTAGTGCTTTGAAAATAATGACAAACTGCAACCGCAAGTGCATCGCTAGCATCAAGATATTTATGTTGTTCATCAAATTTTAAAAGCTGCATTAATGTTTTTGAAATTTGTTCTTTGCTTGCATTTCCATTTCCACAAACCGCCACTTTTACTTTCTTGGGCAAATACTCTGTGATCTCAATTTTATGTTGCATTACGGCAGCCATAGCAACTCCTTGAGCTCTTCCAAGTTTTAGCATACTTTGAACATTTTTTCCAAAAAAAGGAGCTTCGATGGCGCATGATGTAATTTGATATTGATTGAAAATACTTAATATTTTTTCATGAATGAGTTGTAGCCTTTTGGCATGGTCCTTATATCCACCAAGTTTCAATACACCCATTTCCAATAAATTCATTTTTTTATTTTCAACAGAAATTAGTCCATAACCCATTATCACAGTTCCTGGGTCAATACCTAAAAATATTTCTTCTTTGTTTTTCAAACGTTTTATATTTGTGCCATGTTCAAAAACAAAAGTATCAAATTATTCATCAAATTTACACTTGGTGCACTTTTGTTTTCTTGGTTGTTTTATTCTTTGTTTATTCAAATTTCTAAACAAGAAAATCTTACACAAACCATTTCAGAAATTTTTACAACATGGGGAACTTTTAAAATTGCATTACTCATTTTAGTTATCGCACTTATGATTGTAAATTGGAGTATTGAAGCACTCAAATGGAAATTGTTGTTAAAACAAACCGAAGAAATTTCTTTTATCAAAGCATTGCAATCAACTTTGACAGGAGTCGCAGTTTCTATTATCACACCAAATAGAATTGGTGAATATTTTGGAAGAATTTTATATTTAAAGAATAAAAATAAAATTAAAGGAATTTCAATAACTATTACTGGAAGTTTTGCACAGTTTATTGTTGCAGGAGCATTTGGTGTTTTTGGATTGTGTTTTTATTTGTTTTTTATCACTTCAAATTGGTGGTTGATTACAGTTTTGTGTATTAGTATTTTAATTATTATTTTATTGTTGTATGTCATTTTTAATTTAAAAGTACTTTTAAATTTTATAGAAAAAATTCCATATTTAAGAAGACTAAAAGTTTATATAGAAGTGGTTAGTCGTTTTGATAGAAAAGTATTGAAAAAAATAATTTTACTTTCAGCACTTCGTTATTTAGTCTATTCTACACAGTTTTATCTATTACTTTGTTTAACACACAATAGTTTATTATCAATTTCTATTATTCCTATTATACAACTTATTTTTTGGGTAATGGCAATAATTCCATCTGTTGCTATAGCAGATTTGGGTGTCCGTGGTGAAGCTGCTATTTATTTTTTATCAAGTTTTTCAACACTAACAAATCCTATTGCAATATTATTAAGCACTACTTTGTTGTGGATAATAAATTTAATTTTACCTGCATTAATTGGATGTTTTTTTGTTTTTAAAATGAAATTATTTGATGATGATGAATAATTTTTATAAAAAAATTATTACCAACTTCCACCAGCGCCACCGCCACTAAATCCGCCGCCGCCGCCAAATCCGCCAAAACCACCACCACTACTTCCTCCTCCAAAAAAACCACCACCACTATCGTTATCATCATCCCAACTGCCACCAAGCCAACCACCAGTGCTACCTGGAAAATTCCAATTATCACTTCCATATTTATATCCTCTTCTAGAAACATAAATATTTTTTCGTTGTCGATACATAAATCGGATTAAGAAAAACAAGCCAAGCAAAAATAAAATCACTACCCAAAGTGGAATTGTTTCCATTTCATCGCCATATGCATCATTAATAAATTCACCTCGGCTAGCCAATATTATTTGTTCCACACCTTCTTTTAATCCTTGGAAATAACCTTGGTTTTTAAAATGCGGTGTGATATTATTTCTAATAATTCTACTGCAAATTACATCTGGCAAAACACCCGAAAGTCCATCTGCTGGTTTAAGAAATAGTTTTCGTTCTGGAACACAGACTAAAACTACCACACCATTTTTTTTATCCTTTTGACCCACGCCCCATTTTCTTCCTACTTCATTGGAGAACTCCTCTGCGCTCATTTCACAAAGACTAGGAACGGTTACTATTGTTATTTGATTTGAACTTTCTTTTTCATAATCCAACAACATTTTTTCAAGTTCTTGCTTTTCATTAGCTTTTAAAACATTGTCAAAATCATTTACCAAGCCTGTCCAATTTGGTAATTGAGCTACACATGTTGAGTAACTTTTTTGTGCTTGCGCAAAAATTATTGAGGCATTTATTTGCAAAGCAAAAAACACCACAATAAAAAATAAATATATTTTTTTTAGATTACTCATTTTCCAAAAATTATATCATCAGGCAATTCATTTTTGTTTTTGTCGCCATCAAAAGGGAAGTGTTCTATTAATTTTGCACCAATTTTTTTTACTGCATATTCGATGCCTTCTTCATTTTTATTTTCTTTAAATAAAGATGTCATTTCTAAAGTTATATTTTTCCAATAATCGGCATCAATTTTATTAAGCAAACCAACATCGCAAAACAATCCAAATTGTCTATCTTCATATGCAACATAAATTAATGCTGCATTGTGCAAGTCAGTGTTTTCCATTTTCAAAAAATAAAAAAGTTCTCGAGCCCTGTCCATAGCATCCATGTATTTACATCGAGATTCGATGCAAACTCTAATTTCGCCAGAAGTTTTTTGTTCTTGTGCCGAAATTATTTTTTTAAGTTCTTGCGATTCTTGTTCAGTAATAAATGATGATGTTTTTTGGAAAAATAACATATCGCTATAAATTATTTTTCAAAATTTACAGGAGGTGCTTTTTCTGCTCCTTTGTCTGCAGCAAAAGGTGTGCGAACACTAAAGCCAAACATTTTTGCAAATAAATTTGCTGGAAATTGACGAACAGAAACATTAAAAGTTTCTACCACATCGTTGAAATCATTTCTTGCAGAAGTGATTCTATTTTCAGTACCTTCTAATTGTGCTTGTAAATCCAAAAAGTTTTGATTGGCTTTTAATTGAGGATAATTTTCTGCAACAGCCATTAATCTTCCAAGAGAAGAACTAACTTGACCTTGAGCAGCTTGAAATGCTGCCATTTGTTCAGGAGTAACATTACTTGGGTCTATAGTAATTGAAGTTGCTTTTGCTCTTGCTTCAATAACTTTAATAAGCGTTTCTTGTTCAAAATTTGCAGCACCTTTTACAGTGTTTACTAAATTAGGAATTAAATCTGCTCTGCGTTGATATTGGCTTTCTACTTTTGCCCATACTTTTTTTACATTTTCATCGCCTGTTACCATGCCGTTATAAGCGGATTTTGCCCATAAACCAAGAACTGCTAAAATTGCTACTACTATTAATAGTTTTTTCATAATATATATGTTTTAAGTTTTTTGTAAAAATAATATAATTTTTTATTAATATTTGTTTTTATATATCAAAGTCTTTATATACATTTGCCATTGTAAAACAAAAACATACTATGAAAAAATTAATTATTTTTACTTTAATGATGCTTGCGGTAGTATCTGTAGATGCACAACGCAAAAGAAAAAGAACAGCAACTTCACAAGGAAATGTTGCATTAAGATTTGGAATGGGTATTAACTCTGACAAAACAGTTTGGGATTTCGGTGATGTAGAATCAAGAATGAACACGTTAGAATTTATGCCTTCAGTTTCTTATTTTATTATTGACAATTTAGAAATTGGTGTAAACTTAGGAATCACAAATGGTAGAGGCGAAGATCGCTATACAGCTACTACAAGCCAAGAAACAACAATGACTGATGTTCATTTTGGAATTTTTGCACAAAAGTATTTCCCATTAAACAACTGGTTTGCATTACAAACAAATGCTAACATTGGATTAAACACTGGAAATTACAACACAAACGATATCGTTTCTGGAACAGTTACTAACGACCCAACTCAAAGCGGTGAAAGTAATGGTGTAAGTGGAGGAATTAATTTCGGTTTTGCTTTCACTCCTTACAATGCATTTGGTCTTTGGGCTGATGTAGCAGGATTTGGTGTTCAAAACACTAAAGTAAATCCAGGTGGAGCTAATGACACTTATTCTAACACAAACGTTGGATTTAATGTTGCTCGTCAACCACTTTCTATTGGTGCTGCATGGTACTTTGGTCGTGGTCTTTGGAGAGACTAATATTTAAAAAAATATTATTTTTAAAAACCCTAGATTTAGTTCTAGGGTTTTTTTATTTTTACAATCTTAATTTTTTTTTATCTATACCAAATTTTTAAATTTCTTCTTTTTGTATATCTTTTGTTCTTTGCAATCAATTGCAATTCCAAAAGAATATAGAATTTCTAAAACCGAAATTACACCAAAAATAGATGGTATTGAAAATGATGTTTGTTGGGAAAATTGCGAGATTGCAAAAGATTTTATTCAAACAATTCCCAAACCTCAAGAGGCAGCAACCTATAGAACTGATGTTAAAGTGTGTTATACAAATTCATCAATTTTAGTTTTTGCAAGATTATATCAACCTAAAAATTCGATAAGAAAACAACTTTGCCCAAGAGATGAAATAGAAAGAAGCAATGCGGATGTGTTTACTTTTTTTATAGATCCATACAACGACAAACAAAACGGATACGCATTTAAAGTTACCGCTGCAGGAGCCATTGAAGACAGAAAATTAATAAATGGTGCACAAGGTGGTGATGTAAGTTGGGATGCTGTATGGGATGCAAGAGTAAGCATCGAAGATAATTTTTGGACTGTAGAAATGGAAATCCCATTTAGCGCTATTCGATTTCCTGTAAATTTAAATCAACCATGGGGCATGCAGTTTTCTAGAAAGAATAGAAAAGAAAACGAAGATTCTTATTGGTCACCTTATGATGTATTGCAAAATGGATTCTTAAATCAAGCTGGGAAATTGATTGGTATCGAGCATGTGGAAGCACCATTGAGACTTTCATTTTTTCCATATTTATCAACAGGAATTCAGCTAATACCAAATGGTAAAAACAAAGATTTGACTTGGCTAAAAAATGGCGGTATGGATATTAAATATGGAATTAATGATGCCTTTACACTTGATGTAACGTTGATTCCTGATTTTTCGCAAGTAATTTCTGATAATGTTATTAGAAATGTTTCACCTTTCGAACAACAACTTACCGAAAATCGCCCTTTTTTTACTGAAGGCATTGAACTTTTTAATAAACAAGGTTTGTTTTATTCAAGACGAGTGGGGCGAAGACCCATAAAATATTATGAAGTAGAAGAAAAATATGGAGACACTTCAAAATTTGAGATATTAAAAAATCCAAACATAAGTTCATTATACAATGCATTTAAAATTTCGGGTAGAAATAAAAATAATATTGGTTTAGGGGTTTTTAATGCTGTTTCCCAAGAGATGTTTGCAACTGTTTTTGATAAATTAAAGAATGAAAAAATAAAAGTGAGCACAGAACCCATGAGTAATTATAATGTGATGGTTTTTGACAAAACGTTGAAAGGTCAATCTTATATTAATTTTACAAACACAAATGTTGTTCGTGGCAATTCATCAAATATTGCAAATGTATCTTCAATTCAATCCCAGTTGTATGATAAAAATGCACTTCATCGAGTTGGAATTTTTGCGGCTAAAAATATTATTTCAAATCAAAAAAGTGGAGAAAAAATAGCCCTATCTTTTGAAAAAATTTCGGGAAAATTAAATTACGAAATCTCATCTATTTACATCTCGCCAAATTATTCGCAAAATGATATGGGCATACAATTTGATTATAATCATAGTAGTTCAACGCTGAATTTTAGTTATCAAGAAAATAAGCCTAAATTTTTACAACAATATCGAATAGCTTTAAATCAAAATATTCAATTCAATGCACAGCCATTTGTTTTTAAAAGACATGAACTTTCGATGGATTATTTTATGTTATTCAAAAATTTTTGGGATGTAACGATTAATGTTTCTTATACGCCTTTTCCGATAATAGATTTTTATCAATTGAATAGATTCAATAAACGCATTGAACAATATAATTATATTTATACAGGATTATTTGGTAGCAGTGATAGTAGAAAAAAATTATACTGGGCATTTGAGCTTGGCAGAGGAATATCTTTTGTGAATTCAAAAGCAACTTATGTAAATTTTGCTCAAGAATATCGATATCGATTCAATGATCATTTTGAATTAAAACTGAGATTTGATTTGGAAAATGATCATTCAAATGTAGGATATGTTTATACAGATAATATTAATGAGCCTGTTGTTGCTTTGCGAAATATTGATGAATTATCAAGTGAAATTAGTTTTAAATATAACATTAATCCTAATTTAAATTTTACAGGTCGATGGCGATTTTATAATACTGAAATTAATAATCAATCTTTTCATCATGTAAATGAAAAAGGGGCTTGGGCTTTTAATGAATTACCTTTTACAAATCAATATAACGAAAACTTCAATCTTCAAAATATTGATGTTTTTTTTAATTGGATTTATAAACCAGGAAGTCGTTTTGTATTGAGCTACAAACAATGGCTTCAAGATGCTTATATATTAAATAATAAAAGAGAAAATACTTATTTAGATAATTTTTATCAAATTTTAAAAACACCAAAACCGTTTGAAATAAACATGCGTTGGATTTATTATTTGAATTATAACGTCATCAAATTTAAATCTATGAAAAGTTAAAATTGATATTTTTGCAACTTTTTTTGATAGTAATGCTATTATTTTAAAAAGTAATATTATATTTGCATAAAATAACAATATTAATGGATCATAAAAAAGCAATAAATAGAGTATGGGAACTAATAGGATTGCATCGAAAAGATATTATTTCAATTTATTTTTTTGCAATTTTTAGTGGATTAGTAAATTTAACCTTGCCGATAGGCATTCAAAGTATTGTTGGTTTTGTGCTAGGAGCATCAATGGTTACGTCTATTTATGTTTTGATATTCTTAGTTGTTTTGGGTGTGTTTACGGTTGGATTTTTACAAATAAGCCAAATGCGTATTATTGAAAAAATTCAACAAAATTTATTTGTTGTTTGTGCAATTGATTTTACCGAAAAAATTCCAAGATTTGATTTAAAAAAGACAGACAAGTATTATTTACCAGAAAAAGTAAATCGGTTTTTTGATATAGTAAATGTTCAAAAAGGAATTTCAAAAATGTTGTTGGATATTCCAGTAGCAAGTATTCAAATTTTGTTTGGCTTATTATTATTGAGTTTTTATCATCCAATTTTTATTGCACTGGGTATTTTTTTGGTGTTGATTTTGGGTTTAATTCTTAAGTTAACTAGTAATAAAGGAATAGATTCAAGCAATTTAGAAAGTAAATATAAATATGCAGTTGTAGCTTGGCTACAAGATATGGCAAGAACTCTAAAGTCTTTCAAATTCACTCAGGGAAGTCATCTTAATCTTAAAAGAACAGATAATTTATTACTTAATTATTTGGATGCAAGAACTAAACATTTTAAAATTTTAATGTTTCAATATAAAACATTAGTTTTTTTTAAAGTAGCCATCACATCGGCAATGTTGATTATTGGAAGTATTTTATTAATTAATCAAGAATTAAATATTGGCGAATTTATTGCAGCAGAAATTGTAATTATTGCTGTGATTGGCGCTGTAGAAAAATTAATTACAAGTTTGGAAGTTGTATATGATGTAATCACAGGATTGGAAAAATTGGCAATAGTACAAGAAAGTCCACTGGAGCATACGGGCAAAAATATATTTAATGACGATGAGCAATTTAATTTTAAAATGAATAAACTTTCGTTTGCTTATAGAGAAAATAATTTTGTATTAACTGATGTAAATTTAGAAATACCAGCAAATAAATTAACTGTAATTTCTGGAAAATCGGGAAGTGCCAAAACAACAATTTTAAAATTGTTAAGCGGTGCATTTTCGGATTTTGAAGGCGCATTATTGTTAAACAATTTGCCAATTCAAAATTATAATTTGTCATCATTGCGCAGCCAAACAGGCATGTATTTGCAAGAGTTTGATGTGTTTGAAGGAACAGTTTTTGAAAATATTAGTTTAGGCAAATGTAGTATTAGCAATAAAATGATATTGGATAAAGCAGAAGAACTTGGATTTCAACATTTTATTTCCAATTTTCATGATGGTTTTGAAACCCAAATCGAAACTGGAGGAACAAAACTTCCTCAAGCTTTAATTAAGAAAATTTTATTGTTACGTGCAGTGGTTCATCAGCCAAAATTGCTTTTACTAGAAGAGCCTTGGCAAGGATTTATGGAAAAAGAAAAGCAAAAAATGATATTATTTTTAAGTGAGTGTGCTAAAAATAATACAGTTATAATTGTTAGTAATGAAAACGACATTATTGAAAAAGCAGATGTACATATTAGTTTTAATAATGGAATTTGTAACACCTTAAAATTTTAATGGGAAATGAAAAGTGAAAACAAATTGATAGAATTAAAATCGCTAGAGCGAATTTATAGATATAACAAAGAAAGCCAAATTAAATATTGGTTTTGGGGGATAATGTTTTTGACAATGTTATTTGCATTTTTACCTTGGACGCAAAATGTAAAATCTAAAGGTAATATAACTACTTTATCCCAAGAGTTTAGACCACAAAATGTAAACTCTCCCATTCCAGGTCGAATTATAAAATGGTGGGTAAAAGAAGGCGATTTTGTAAAAGTGGGCGATACTATTTTACAACTTGCTGAGATTAAAGAAGAATACTTAGATCCGAATTTAATAAACAGAACAAAAGAACAACTTAATGCAAAAAAAGGTAGTGCCGATTTTTATAGTCAAAAAATTGGAGCTTCTGGAAATCAAATTCAAGCCTTGAATAGTGGTTTGAAATTGAAAATTGAACAACTAAATAATAAATTAGAACAACTAAATAATAAATTAAAAGGTGAAAATGCAGAACTGAAAGCTGTCAACAATGAATTTAAAATTGCACAAGAACAATTTGATAGACAGCAAAAAATGTTTCAAGAAGGCCTGGTGTCGCAAACCCAATTGGAACAGCGAAATGTTAGTTTTCAAAATGCATTATCTAAAAAAATAATTGTTGAAAATAAAATTGCAATTACCCAACAAGAAATTTCCAATACCAGAATAGAACAAAATGCTGTGCAGCAAGATTACACCGAAAAAATAAGTAAAGCTCAAGCAGAACAATTTCAAAGTCAAAGCCAAATCCAAAGTATAAATAGTGAAATGGCAAAGCTTCAAAATCAAGTTTCAAATTATATTATTCGAAACGGTATGTATTTTATAATTGCTACTCAAAATGGACAAATTGCACAGGCAAATAAATCTGGAATAGGAGAAATATTAAAAGATGGAGAAACCATTTCGTTAATTGTGCCAAACAGAATGGACTATGCTGTTGAAATGTTTATTCGCCCAATGGATTTACCATTAATGAGCAAAGGACAAAATGTGCGATTTATGTTTGATGGTTTTCCTGCAATTATTTTTAGTGGTTGGCCCAATTCTAGTTATGGAACTTTTTCAGGAAAAATAATAGCTATAGAAAATACAATTAGCAATAATGGCATGTTTAGAATATTAGTAACGGAAGATAATAGCGTAAAAAAATGGCCTCAGGGCTTGAGATTAGGCGCTGGTGCAAAATGTATTACACTTTTAAAAGACGTTCCGATTTGGTATGAAATATGGCGAAATATAAATGGCTTTCCTCCGGATTTTTATCATGCTGAAGAAGAAAAAAATACGATTAAAAAAGAAAAAAAATAATCAAATGCGTAAATATTTTTTAATAAGCTGTTTTCTTTTTTGCAATTTTAATATTGCTGCACAAGCAATTGATAAAAAATTAAATTTGGAACAAGTTTTTGAAATTGTAAAAAAATATCATCCAATTGTAAAGCAAAGTACACTGGAGATTGATATTTCTGCAGCAGAAATTCTCAAAGCCAGAGGTGCATTTGATCCTTACTTTCAATTTCAAAACGGACAAAAAACATTTAATGGAATTGATTATTATCAATACACTCAAAATAGAATAGAACTTCCAACTTGGTATGGTGTTTCAGTAAATGCAGGTTGGGAAAATTTAAACGGAAGTAGATTGAATTCTGATAAAACAATTGGACAAACAAATTATGCGGGCGTAGCTGTGCCATTATTAAAAAATTTAATTTTCGATAAACGCAGAGCTGCTTTGCAACAAGCAAAAATTTTTAAGGAAATGGCTTTAGTGGAGCAACAGATAATTGTAAACGATATTCTGTTGGATGCAGCCGAAGATTATTGGAATTGGGTGCAGCAATATCAACGATTGCAAATTATGAAAAATAATGTAGCCGTAAATAAACAACGATTAGAATTGGTAAAAAAAGGATGGCAAATTGGAGAACGTCCAGCTATTGATACTACAGAAACTTTAACACAATTGCAAAGTTTTCAATTGTTGGAAAAAGAATATGAACTGACATTTCAAAATGCAGGCATCAATTTAAGTTACTATTTGTGGGTAGAAAATGATTTGCCCTTGGTTTGGGATGAAGAAATATATCCAGTCGAAAATGCAGATTTCAAACCTTCAAATACAGCGTTTAATTATAATGTGGAGGAATTATTGGATATGGCTTCTCGATGGCATCCTGAATTAAAATTGGTAGAAAACAAATTGGATGTTTTGGCTATTGAAAAAAAATTAAAATTTCAAGAATTGTTGCCAAAGTTAGATGCGGAATATAATTTTTTAGGAAAAGGCTATAATCAGTTTCAAAATGAAGCAGCCTTGTTTAATAATAATTATCAATACGGATTAAAATTTGAAATGCCTCTTCGATTATCACAAGGACGAGGTGCTTATAAACAAGCAAAATTAAAAATCGATCAAACTCAACTGGAACAAAACATAAAGCGTCAGAAAATTGAATTGAAAATTAAAAATTATTATAATATTTTTTCAACCTTAAAAAATCAAA
>JAGNRR010000041.1 GCA_017988595.1 Chitinophagaceae bacterium | reverse complement strand
GTTTAATTATAATACAATGAAAAAATCTTTACTTCTATATACTCTTCTACCCTTTTTCAACTTTTTTCAAAGTTGTAATATTATTAATCCCAAAGAAGAAATACCCACTTATATTAAAATTGATTCAGTTCAAACATACATTTCAGACTTTGCAAAACATGGTAGTGTTTCTCATGCTATAAAAGATGTATGGGTTTATGCTGATAATAATTTACTTGGTGCTTTTGAAGTGCCAGCACTTATTCCTTATTTAGGAAATAAAACTGCAAATATTTCAATTGTGCCTGGTATTTGGGCAAATGGAATATCAATTAATAGATTTACTTATAAATTTTACACTCAAGACACATTTAAACTTGAACCTTCGCCAGCAAAACAAGTTTCAAAAACGCCAAAATTTACTTATCGTGATAATTTGAATTTTCATCTTCTTGAAGATTTTGAACAAGGCAATAATTTCAAAAACTTTACTAGCGATCCTAGCTTTTTGAGTGATACAGCCATTTCTATAAACACTAATTCTGCTGAAGTAAAAGACGGCGTAGCTTCAGGTTTAATTTATATGAATTCCACAAATCCAAATTCGCAAAGTATTACCTCAAATCAATATTATTTCCCAACAACATCTGATGCTTATTTAGAATTAGATTATAAATCCACATGCCCATTTGTAGTTCGTTTGCGGTTTCAAACAGAGGGCGGATCTTATATTTATACAGACATTATTGGAATAAATGAAAAATCGAACTGGAATAAAATTTATTTAAATATCACAGAATACACAACTAAATATCAAAACCGACCTTTTGAATTTATGATTCAATCAAAATTGCCAGCCAATGCTTCAGAGGCAAAAATTTGGATTGATAATTTTAAAATTGTTAGTTTTTAAATTAAAAAAAAAGAAATGCGAAGCGAGGTAAAAAAAAGTATTATCCATTTTTTGTTGTCGGATTTTATAACGGCAGCTTTAAGTTGGATAATATTTTTGGTTTATAGAAAAAATACCAATGCTGCATTAAGTTTTCAAGAAATAATTTCAAAATTCACAATTAAAGAATGGCAAATTATTATAATTGTTATACCCATATTTTGGTTAATTGTTTATTTATTTTCAGGAACTTATTATAATCCTTATCGAAAATCAAGAATTACAGAAATTTATCGAACATTAATTTCTTCAATGTTAGGTTGTATCATAATTTATTTTTTTATTTTCCTAAATGATTTAACAGATGAACCAACATATTATTATAAAACTTTTGTAAATTATTTGATTGTACATTTTTTTATTACACTACTTGGAAGAATAATTGTACTTCAACAGGTGAAAAAAAATATAAATAGCGGTAAGTTTTCATATGCAAGTTTGATGATTGGCGGAAATGCAGAAGCCATTAAAGTTTATAAAGGAATTATTAATAACGAAATAGAATTAGGCTACGATTTTAAAGGGTTTGTATATGCCGATGAAAGTGGAAATAATGGTATGTCTAAATTCTTGCCTAAACTTGGGAGCATAAATGAATTAGAAAAAATTATTGATAGTCATAAAATAGAAGAAGTAATAATTGCTGTGGATTCTAGTGAACACAATAAACTAGAAGATATTTTAGCTCAGCTATCGCATCGGCAAGTAATCATGAAAATCACGCCAGATTTGTATGATATTATTTCTGGCTCAGTAAGAACAAGTAATTTATTTGCAGCCATATTAATAGAAATTTATCCAGAATTGATGCCCGATTGGCAACGTGTATTAAAAAGAGCTATCGATATTTCACTTTCTGCATTAGTAATATTATTTCTATTACCACTTTATATTTTCGCAGCAATAAAAGTGATGCTTTCTGGAAAAGGAACTATTATTTTCAAACAAGAACGAATTGGATTATACGGTAAACCTTTTTGGATTTATAAATTCCGCTCCATGATTGAAAATGCAGAAGCAAATGGACCTGCGCTTTCTAGCGAAGATGATAAACGAATTACAGCTTGGGGAAAATTTATGCGCAAATGGCGTATTGATGAAATTCCACAGTTTTATAATATTCTAAAAGGTGATATGAGCTTGGTGGGACCAAGACCAGAAAGACAACATTTTATTGATTTAATTTGTAAAACACATCCACATTATCGCTACCTGCATAAAGTAAAACCAGGTTTAACATCTTGGGGAATGGTAAAATTTGGCTATGCCGAAAACATTAATGAAATGATAGAACGAATGAAATATGATTTGCTTTATATTAAAAATTGTTCTTTAGTTTTGGATATTAAAATTATGATCTATACTATACTTGTTATTCTTCAAGGTAGAGGAAAATAAAAAAACGTTATGAAATCAAATAGACTTTTACTCTTTATTATAGTAATTCTTTTGTCAATTAAAAATGAAATTAGTAATGCTCAAAAATATTGGCAACAAAATGTAAATTACAAAATCGATGTTTCGCTTGACGATGAAAATCATATTCTGAGAGCCAGTGAAATAATGGAATATCAAAATAATTCTTCCGATACGTTATCTTATATTTTTATTCACCTTTGGCCAAATGCATATAAAAATGATCATACTGAATTTTCAAAACAACAAGTAGAAAACGGTGAAACTGATTTTTATTTTAGCAAAAAAATAGATAAAGGTTTTATAGACAGTGTGAGTTTTACTGTTGATGATTTGCCATGCAATCTTAGAGAATATAATAACATGGCAGATGTTGCCATTTTGGAATTGCCTTTTAAACTTTTACCTGGAAAAAAAATAAATATTGCTACACCATTTCGTGTTGTATTACCAAAAAATGTTTCTCGAGGTGGACATGATGATCAATCTTATCAAATCACACAATGGTATCCCAAACCAGCAGTTTATGATAAAGATGGTTGGCATCCGATGCCATATTTAAATCAAGGTGAATTTTATAGTGAATATGGCTCTTTTGATGTAAAAATTACATTGCCTAAAAATTATGTTGTTGCTGCAACAGGAAATTTAGAAACCGAAAGTGAACATGAATTTATAAAATCATTAATTGATAAAAAAAATTCTTTTCAATATGATAAAGAAAAAAAATATTTACTTACACCTGAAACAAGTAAAGAAATTAAAACACTTCATTTTACCGAAAATAATATTCATGATTTTGCATGGTTTGCCGACAAACGTTTTTTAGTTGAAAAAAAAATAATAATAGAAAATAAAAAACAAATTAATGCATATTCGTATTTTTTACCACAAAATTTTAGTCTATATAAAAACAGCACCGATATTTTAGATAAAACAGTAAGCTATTTTAGCAAAAGAATAGGTGAATATCCATATAAAAATGTATCAATTGTTGATGGTGCATTGCTTGCTGGAGGAGGAATGGAATATCCAACAATTGCAATTATTGGTAAAACGCCAAACAAAAAAACGTTGAACACCGTAATCATTCACGAAGTGGGGCACAATTGGTTTTATGGAATATTGGGTAGCAACGAGCGAAAAAATCCGTGGCTCGATGAAGGTATAAATTCTTTTTACGAAAATGAATTGGTTCAAAAATTGGTTGAAGATGGAGATGTGGCTATTGAAGAAAACTCCAATAATATTGTTTTTCATATTAATCAATCTGAAAATGAAGAACAACCTATTTCAAGTTCTTCTGAGGAATTAACGGCGTGGAATTATGGCGGGATAATTTATGCAAAATCAGCATTGGCATTAAAATATTTTCAAAGCTATTTGGGAAATGATTTGATGGATGACATTATGCAAACGTATTTTAATCAATGGAAGTTTAAGCATCCAAATGCACAGGATTTAAGAAAAATTGCCGAAGACAAATCTGGCGAAAACTTAAATTGGTTCTTTGATGAATTGATAACTCAAAATATGCCGATTGACTTTAAAATTAAAAAAGTTAAAAAAGTAGGTAATGATTTCTATGTAAATATTAAAAACAAAACCAACTTTACAGGTCCAATTATTGTAAATGCAGTTTCGAAAAATAATGATGTAAGTTCTATTATTACACCACAAAATGGTATTAGTTCAAATATTATATTTGAAAATTATAAAGACACATTGAAATATGTTGAGCTTGATAATAGTATGTATCAACTCGAAAAACACAGAACAAATAACAAATTTTCATTACAACACTTCCCACACAATTATTTTCACAAACTAAAATTGGGTGCGAGTTATGGTATAAAACCCTATCAAGCAACATTTGTAATGCCAAGTATTGGCTATAATTATTACGATAAATTTATGCTTGGCGGAATTGTTCATAATCTCTCCTTGCCTACTTCAAAACTTCAATATATATTTATTCCAATGTATTCATTTGGGGCTAAAAATTTAGTAGGCACAGGTGCTTTGCAATATAATATTTTACCCAAAAAATCAATTAGAAAAATTACCATTGGTGTGCAAGGAAATTCTTTTCATCACAACAGCAGCGATTTGAATGTAGAAAAAGACGTATTTCTTAGACATATAAAAGTTGCCCCTTTTGCTAAAATATATTTTAAACAAAAAAATCTTCGAGCCAAGAAACAAGATTATATCTTGGCAAAATATTATTATATCTCAAACGAAAAATATAATTATAAGTTCAATGCAATTGATAATAATTATAAAGTAGAAAAATCAAATACAAAATTAATCAATCAATTTTTCAACGTTTCTTATGTTCATGAAAACAACAGAACCTTTAATCCATTTAGCTATCAAGGAAATATTGAAGGGCATAATGAATATATTAAACTTTCAGCAAGTTGCAATTTCAAGTTTGATTATTTTATGAAAAATAAAGCTTTTTATGGGCGATTGTTTGCAGGAAAATTTATTGGATTTGATAATGGCAATAACTTTCCAAACAGAAATTATTTTCTACACACCACCACAACTGCCGCAAATGATTATTTATACGATGAGGTTTATTTAGGTAGAAATGAAAATGAAAATTTATTTTCAAGACAAGTTACTTCGGCAAAAGAAGGCGGATTTTATTCTCGCACTTTATTATTAAATCAACCATTAGGCATAAGCGATAATTGGTTGACAGCCGTCAATCTAAAATCCGACATACCAGTAAAATTACCATTAAATGTGCAATTGTTTTTTAATGCCGCTTCATTTGCACAAGCTAGTTTAATCAATCCTAGTAAAAATAAATTGTTGTATGAAGGTGGCATTTTATTAAATGTAATGAACGAGACTTTCCAAATTCAATTACCTTTGGTATTAAGCAAAGATTTTAACGATTACAGCAAACAAAACTATCCAAAGAATAGAGTATTAAATCAAATCAGTTTTTCGCTAAATCTTACACCTTACAATTTCTTAGATTCAAAAAATATTTTAAAATTGATTGGGCAATAAAAAATCTAACTACTTATTTTTTTCTCGCAACAATAAATATCGCTGTGGATAAAAATGGTATTCTAGTCGTGTTTCCTTTAAAAATATATTTTACCAAAAAACGTTTTAGTTTTCCTTCTTTAATAATATCAAGTGGTGCAGTTACATAATCCATACTTAATATTTCAAAACCTCCTTCCTCCAATACTTTTCTTATTCTTGTTTTTGTATAAATCCGAGCATAAGAAAATTTTTCATGAATAATCGTTGGCAACCATGAAAAGAATGGCACTCTATTCCAAGGCAATAAGGGTAAATTTGCACCGTGCGTTTCAAAAATCCACCATTTATTGGGTACTGTAAAAGCGGCAAGTGCATTTTCGTTTAAACATTCAGCAAATTTGCACACGTTTTTATCATCACTCAAATGTTCAATAACTTCAAAATTAATTAATCGATCAAATTTATTTTCAAGCTTTTCAGTTTCAATATTGAGTAATTTAAAGCCTACATTTTCTATTTTATTTTTGCTTTTATAATTTTCAAATTCTGCTTGATGACTAGTTTCCATTTCTATACCTTGCAAAAATTGAAATTCATTGGCTAATAAAAAAAGCGATGCACCGTTTCCACATCCAATATCTAAAAGTTGAACATTTTTGTTTAAAAATCCAGGAATATTTTTAACCAATTCTACCCTACGATGCACAATTTTATCCTCAAAATCTGCGGGCCTTCCTAAATAATGACCTTCTTTTATTAATTCCTCAGGAATTCTTTCATCAAAACGCATAGTCTATTTTTAGTTAATCGAATTTATAAATTGGTCAAATAAATATCGACTGTCATGCGGTCCTGGTGTAGCTTCGGGATGATATTGAACAGAAAAAACTGGTTTATCTTTTAGTTTTATCCCTTCAATGGTGTTGTCGTTTAAATTGATATGAGTTACTTCAACATTTGACAAACTTTCCAGCGATTTTTCTTCAACAGCAAAGCCATGATTTTGAGTTGAAATTTCAGATTTTTGAGTGGCTAAATTTAGTACAGGATGATTTAATCCTCTGTGACCATAACCCATTTTATAGGTTTTAGCACCAGCGTTAATTGCCAATAATTGGTGACCAAGACAAATACCAAAAACAGGTAAATTAGTGTTGAGCATTTTAGAAACGGAATCTTGAACATAATCCATTGCAGCAGGATCCCCTGGTCCATTTGATAAAAAATATGCAGATGGATTAAATTCTTGCATTTCCTCAAAGCTTGTTTTAGCAGGAAAAACTTTTAAAAATGCACCTCTTTCAGTCATACAATTTAGGATGTTTTTTTTCACGCCTAAATCCAACACAGCAATTCTTTTAGCTCCTTTTTCATCACCAATTGTAAAAGGTTCTTTTGTAGTTACATGAGTAGAAAGTTCTAATCCTTCCATAGAAGGCACTTTATCTAACCTTTTTTTTAATTCTTCAATATCTTCTATTTCCGAAGAAATAATACAATTCATAGCTCCATTTTCTCTAACATGAGAAACCAAAAAACGTGTATCCACATGATGAATGGCAACAATATTATTTTTAATTAAATAATTTTCTAAATTATCATCTGCCTGCTGTCTTGAATATGTAGAGGATAAATTCTTAGCAATTAAAGCACTAATTTTTATTGAATCGCTTTCAACATCAGTATTTTTAGTGCCATAATTTCCAATGTGTGCTGTGTTCATTATCAATACTTGACCAAAATATGATGGATCTGTAAATACTTCTTGATAACCAGTCATACCTGTATTAAAACACAATTCTCCAGTTGCAGTTCCAATTTTTCCAAATGCTTCACCTTTGATAATGGTGCCATCCTTTAATAATAATATTGCCGATTTCATTTATGAATAAATTTTTGTAAAAGTAAAAAAAAAGACAACATTAAAGTTGTCTTTTTTAAAAGTGTTGAAAAGTAAATTCATTATTAAGATACTAATGAATCGTCTTCGTTATCAGTTTTTGGTTCTTCAGTTGATGATTCTGCAATTGGTTCATCAACTACTGGTGTTTCAGCTACTTCTTCAGTTTTTTCAACTTTTTCAGTAGTTTCAGTTGCAACAGTTTCAGTTTTTTTAACTTTAGCTCTTCTTGTTTTTTTCTTTTTAGAACCTACTTCTTCATTTGGATTATAAATTTCATTGAAATCTACAAGTTCTATCATTGCCATATCAGCATTATCACCTAAACGTTTTGGTAATTTAATAATTCTTGTATATCCTCCTGGTCGGTCAGCTACTTTTGCTCTTACATCAGAAAACAATTCTTTGATGGCTTCTTTATCTTGCAAATAAGAAAACACAATTCTACGGTTGTGTGTTGTATCATCTTTTGCTTTTGTAATTAATGGCTCAATATGAGTTCTTAAAACTTTTGCTTTTGCTAAAGTGGTTTGAATTCTTTTATATTGAATTAATTGACAAGATAAATTTTTCAAAAGCTGCTTTCTATGCGCTCTTTTTCTACCTAGTGGATTTAATTTTACTCCGTGTCTCATTTTATACTTTCTTTATTTTTTTTTAACTTAATACTTTTATTACAAATCGTCTGGGCTTACTTTCGATAAATCCATTCCAAAACTTAAACCTCTGTCTTGAAGTACTAAGTCGATCTCAGAAAGAGATTTTTGTCCA
The DNA here is from genome assembly GCA_017988595.1 of Chitinophagaceae bacterium. Taxonomy (GTDB): domain Bacteria; phylum Bacteroidota; class Bacteroidia; order Chitinophagales; family Chitinophagaceae; genus JAGNRR01. The sequence goes on along the minus strand of JAGNRR010000041.1, from coordinate 3,669 downwards.
AAGTTTCTAAATTTCATTAATTCTTCTTGTTCATATTGAACTAATTCACTTAAACTATTAATTTTTGCTGCTTTCAAACAGTTAAATGCTCTTACAGATAAATCTAAATCTTCTAGTGGAGTTTTAAGCACCTGACGCAATTTCAATGTTTGCTCATCAACAATATCGTGTTTTTCAGAGATTCCAGAATCAAATGTTATGTTTTCATCTGTAATCAACATTAAATGTTGAATCAAAATACGAGATGCTTGTTTTACAGCTTCTTCTGGGTGAATTGTGCCATCTGTATTAACTTCTAAAATTAATTTTTCAAAATCAATGCGTTGTTCAACACGTGTATTTTCGATAGTATATTTTACATTTTTAATTGGTGTATAAATACTATCAGTTGCTATTGTACCATAAGCTAATTCTTCATTAGCATTTTCATCAGCTGGAACATAACCTCTACCTTTAGTAATGGTCAATTCCATTTTCAAATTTGTAGAAGAATTCATATTACAAATAACCATATCTGGATTCATAATTTCGAAATTGTTGGTAAACTCACCAATCATTCCTGCTGTAAATACTTCACTTCCTTTAATATTAATTTCAACTTTTTCTAAGTTTAAATCAGTATCAATATTCTTTTTAAATCTAATTTGTTTAAGATTTAAAATAATTTCTGTAACATCTTCGCTAACTCCTTTTATTGTAGAAAATTCATGATCAACACCATCAATTTTTACAGCAGAAATTGCATGTCCTTCCAATGAGCCTAACAATACTCTGCGAAGCGCATTTCCGATAGTAACTCCGTAACCAGGTTCAAGTGGTTTGAATTCAAATATGCCTTCAAAGTCTGTTGCTTTTTGAAGTACAATTTTTTCGGGTTTTTGAAAGTTTAATATATTCATTTTATTTATTTTAGTTAATTGATTATTAGTTGTTTATATAGTTTACTTAGAGTAAAGCTCTACAATTAATTGTTCCTTGATATTTTCTGGAACAGCATCTCTTTCTGGATCAGCTAAATAAGTTCCTTTTCTTTCTGCTTCATTCCAATCTAGCCAATTAATTTTTGGATCTTTATTTCCAAAACTTGAAACTAAAGCTGCATTTGCTAATGATTTTTCTTTAATACCAATTACATCTCCCGGTTTTACTTGATAACTAGGAATGTTACAAATCAATCCATTTACAGTTACATGTTTATGAGAAACTAATTGTCTTGCACCTGGTCTTGAAACTGATAAACCTAAACGGTAAACAGTATTATCCAAACGGCTTTCTAAAAGACGAATCAAGTTTTCACCTGTAACACCTTTTAGTCTTGCTGCTTCTTTAAATGTATTTAAGAAGCGACGCTCTAAAACACCATAAGTGTATTTTGCTTTTTGTTTTTCTTTTAATTGAACAGCATATTCGCTCAATTGTTTTCTTTTACGATTTGCTCCGTGTTGTCCAGGAGGATTGCTGTTTTTGTCTAAATTTTTTGCAGTTCCCAAAATTGGTTCTCCAAAACGACGACAAATTTTTGTTTTTGGTCCGGTATATCTTGCCATATTATTTGTTGGATTTTAGTGTTATTTACTTTCTAAACTCGTCAAAATCCATAAATTTGATTTTAGAAAGCGGTTATTAAATATTGTTTTTATTATTATACTCTTCTCTTTTTGGGAGGACGACAACCATTATGTGGTAATGGTGTGATATCAAAAATTGAAGTTACTTCAATTCCTGAATTAGAAACTGCGCGAATAGCACTTTCTCTACCAGCTCCTGGTCCTTTTACATAAACATCTGCTTTTTTCATTCCTGCATCTAATGCTACTTTTCCAGCATCTTGAGAAGCAAGCTGAGCTGCATAAGGTGTATTTTTCTTAGAACCTCTAAATCCCATTTTTCCAGCGCTACTCCAAGATATCACTTGTCCTATTTTGTTTGTGTATGCAACAATGATATTATTGAAAGTTGCTGATATATGTACATCTCCATGTGCATCTACTTTTACAACTCTTTTTTTTGCTGCTGCTTTTGCGCTTGTTTGATTTGCTTTAGCCATTATATTTAAATTATTTCTTTATTTAGTTTAATTAAATTCTATTTTTTAGGTGCTTTTTTCTTTCCAGCAACTGTTTTACGTTTTCCTTTTCTTGTTCTAGAATTGGTTTTAGTTCGTTGACCACGTAATGGTAATCCTTTTCTATGACGTAATCCTCTGTAACAAGCAATATCCAACAAACGTTTGATATTCATTTGTACTTCTGAACGCAAAACACCTTCTACTTTAATTTCTTCAGTAATAATGGTTCTGATAGCGGCTTGTTCCTCATCATTCCATTCGCTTACTTTTTTATTCCAATCGATGTTGGCTTTTGTTAAAATTTCTTGTGCTGTAGAACGTCCAATTCCGTAGATGTAAGTCAATCCTATTTCGCCTCTTTTGTTTTTTGGTAAATCTATACCTGCAATACGTGCCATATTTCTTTAAATAATATTTTTGTTTAAATTTTTAATTTCTAACCTTGACGTTGTTTAAATCTTGGATTCTTTTTATTAATTACAAAAAGTACTCCTTTACGACGTACAATCTTGCAATCTGCACTTCTTTTTTTAATTGATGCTCTTACTTTCATAGTCTAGTTTATTTATATCTAATATTTATTCTTCCTCTCGTTAAATCGTATGGGCTCATTTCCAATCCTACTTTATCTCCTGGTAAAATTCTGATATAATGCATGCGCATTTTCCCAGAAATAGTGGCGATAACTTCATGGCCATTTTCCAAACGCACTCGGAACATCGCATTGCTCAAGGCTTCTGTGATAATTCCGTCTTGTTTGATTAATGCCTGTTTACCCATATTTTTTAATGAGGTGCAAAGGTATAGCTATTTTTTGAATAAATAAAGCTAATTGGAAAACCAATTAGCTTTAAAATGTAAAAAATATGTTAAATAATATTTACTACTTAATCTTTTTTGCTTTTTCCATAATTGCTCCTGCTTTATCATTCATATTCAAAACTGTATAAGCTTGAGTCAATCCTTCCAAAACATTTGAGTAAGTGCCTTTATTAGAATCTGAAATTCCTGCTGCTTCGATTACTGAAAGAGCTTTTTCTAAAAGTGGCAATGCTCTATTGATAACTACATCTCTTTCTTTTTTCATCACATCATATTTTGCATTGTCATTTTCTTTATTCATCACATCGGTCATTTTTTTTGCTTTATTATATTCTAAAACACCATAGTTATAAATATAATCTGGATTTTTTCCGTCTAGTTCAATTGATTTTTTATAAGCTGCGCTTGATTTTTCAAAATATTCTGCTGCTTTTTTAGCATCAGTTTCTTTTTCAGATAAGCCTGAATATAAAACGCCTAAATTAAATTGCAATTCTGCTTTGCTTGGGTCTGCTGCTGCTGCTGCTTCAAGTTTAGAAACTGCTTCGCTGGTATTTCCACTTGTGATATAATAATTTAATTCTTCATTGGAAATTGATTTACTGTTTGGAAACTTCTTTTTCCCAGCTTGTAAAACCGCTAAATATTTATCGGTTTCTTTCTTTTCTCTATAAATATCTGCTGCCATGATATAAATATTTTCATCATTTATAATTGGATTTTTCATTGTTTTTTCTAAAATCCCAATAGTAACATCATTATTGCCCATTTTATAAGCA
>JAGNRR010000040.1 GCA_017988595.1 Chitinophagaceae bacterium | reverse complement strand
CAAAAACACAACAGAAAAAGCAATTGCAATTGTAGAAAATTTTTTAGCTAATGAACAGGTGAAAATGTTGGACTTGCGAATGGCAGCAGAAGATTTTAGTTTTTACACGCATGTTGTTCCTGGTTGTTTTTTCAGAATTGGCACTTCTCACCAAGGAAATTTTACAAACCCAGTCCATCATCCTGAATTTGATATTTATCAAGAAGCAATTGGAATTGGGGTGAAAATGTTTTGTGCCATTTCCACCCAATTTGAATAACGTTTATTTGAAATTTTTAAGCTACTGCTTTATTTACTAATTCTGCAGCTTCGCTCAAAAGCACAGCAGATTGCACTTTTAAACCACTTTCGTCAATTAGTTTTTTTGCTTCTTCGGCATTTGTGCCTTGCAAACGAACAATAACAGGAACATTAATATTTCCAATTGACTGATACGCATCCACGACACCTTGTGCTACTCTATCGCAACGAACAATACCTCCAAAAATGTTGATTAAAATTGCTTTTACATTTGGATCTTTAAGAATAAGTCTAAATCCAGCTTCAACAGTTGTAGCATTTGCAGATCCACCAACATCCAAAAAGTTTGCAGGTTCGCCACCATTTAGTTTTATCATGTCCATTGTTGCCATTGCCAATCCAGCTCCATTTACCATACAGCCAACATTTCCATCAAGTTTTACATAATTTAAATTACTATCACTTGCTTCAACTTCTGTAGGATCTTCTTCACTTTTATCTCTTAAAGCCAAAATATCTTCATGTCTTATAAGTGCATTTTCTTCAACACTCATTTTACAATCCACAGCAATTATTTTATCATCAGCGGCTTTAAATAATGGATTTATTTCCAACATTTCGCAATCCAAACTGGTGTATGCTTCATAAAGTTTTGTAACAAATTGAACACAATTTTTAAGCGCAGCGCCACTTAATCCTAGATTAAATGCAATATTTCTTGCTTGAAATGGCTTTAAACTAGAACCTGGTTTTACATATTCTTTAAAAATTAGTTCTGGTGTATTATGAGCTACTTCTTCAATATTCATTCCACCTTCAGTGCTGTACATAATTCCATTCATTCCCTTTTGTCTATCTAAAAGAATAGATAAATAAAACTCTTGTCTTTCGCTATCCCCATCATAGTATGCATCTTCTGCTAAAAATATTTTACTTACTACTTTTCCTGTTTCACCCGTTTGAAGCGTAACTAAAGTATTACCTAACATGTTTGTAGCAACCTCTTTTGCTTGCTCTTCACTTTTCACAACTTGCACACCATGTTGAGCTGGCACTTCTTTGAAAGTTCCTTTTCCTCTTCCTCCTGCATGAATTTGAGCTTTTACAACAACAAATTTTGAATTTGTTCTTGCAGAAATATTTTTATATGCCTCTAAAGCTTCTTCAACTGTAAAACATGCAATGCCTTTTTGAACAGGAACATTGTATTTTTCTAAAAGTTCTTTGGCTTGAAATTCATGTAAATTCATTTATATTTTTTTTAGGTAGCAAAGATACTTATTTAGTTTTTTGCAAATGAGTAATAGTGTTCTTTTTTTATTCACAGAAATTGTTTTTAAATAAAATAAAATATTTTTTCAAAAAGAGTATATTTGCAAACGATGATGGAAATGGATTTCAAGCTACTCTTCAATATTTTTGGCGCGTTTATTTCGGGTATTGTTGTTCATTATTTGGTGATCGATTTATCGCTTAAAAAAGGCATTTTTATTGATGACAATTTAAGTGATTTACCTCAAAAATTTCATAAAGTTCCCACTCCACGAATTGGCGGATTGGGTATTTTCATCGGTTGTTTTTTCATGATTATAAATGCAAATCTTGGATTATATATAATGTTAGCCGCAGTTCCAGCATTTGTTTCAGGATTACTGGAAGATTTATATGCAAAAATTAGTCCTGGCAGAAGAATTATTATTATGCTTGTATCGGCAGCCATGGCAATTTATTTATTAGATATTATTGTTGTAAATTTTGGCATTTTTTCTGTACCTCCAATTATTGGCATTTTTATAACAGTTGTTGCCATAATTGGTATGATAAATGGAATGAATTTAATTGATGGCATCAATGGACTTTCGGCTGGTGTTTCTTTAATTATTTTTACAACTTATTCTATTTTAGCATACATTATGAAAGACATGGATTTGTTTTTTGTATGTATTTTAACCGCCTCAGTACTTGTTAGTTTTTTATTTTTCAATTTCCCTAAAGGTAAAATATTTTTAGGTGATGGAGGTGCTTATTTTACAGGCTTTATTTTATCTGTAGTTTCTATATTATTGGCAGAAAGACATGCCGAAAACATTTCTCCTTGGTTTGTTTTTGCATGTTTAATTCATCCAGTATTTGAAGTAATATTTTCATTTGTTCGTAAAATGTTTTTTACAAAAATATCACCATTTGATCCTGATCCACATCATATTCATCAACTTATTTTTATTTATTTAGCGAATAAAAATAATCCCAAAACAACGTTAATGATTTTACCATTCGTTTTAGGATTCAATTTATTGGCATTAAAATTTTATAATAATCATTCGATATTAATTTTTATTTCTTTTGTGTATATGATGCTTTATACTTTTGTTTATCTAATGTTAGATAAAAAACACAAAGAACTTGCCATATCGGGAAAAGCAGAACCTTTGTCTGTTAATTTATAAATTCCCAACTTAAACCAATTCTGAAATTTGTATTTTGAGCTGGATATCCAGGAAAATTAATATTATTTTTTAAAATAATTTGCTGCAATTCATTTACAGAAACAAAAGCCCTAAAACGTTTAATTTTAAAATTAAAAAAAGCTGAAACTTGAGGTGGATTATTAATTGTGTTTGAATCTAAAGGTACAAATTGCATAAATAATGGCAAATAGGCATCGTTCAAATATGGAGAATTATATTTTAATTGAGCACCCCAAACAATATTAAGTTTTTTATTAAATATACTTTGAGCTTTAAATAATCGATGAACAGATGCAAAAATTGGTAAATGAACAGGAGAATTTTCTGGTGAGTATTGGACTAAAAATGTATTTTCTAATTGCCATTTTTTAATTTTCAAAGGCTGATTTATTTCAAATTGGCTAACTGTAAATAAATTTGAATACTGTGTATATTTTTCAAAATTCCAATATGCCATTTGATTAATCAAAAACTGATTTGCTGTTATTCGAGTTGAAAATTTATTGTAAAAAATGCTTCCAAAAAAGTGCGTATTACTTTGTTTTTTTACATTCATTTCTTTAGCAAATCCATTAGATTCTATAAATTGTAAATTATAAAAAGGCGACATTAATCCTTGATTAAAACCAGCCTGAATATTTAATTTATTAGATATTTCTTTGTTTACTTCTGCAGAAAGATTGAAATTTCCAACAGCTGGTCCAAGTAACTTCAATTTGGCATTTCCTTTAAAATCCCAATTGCTTAAATTTTTATTTTTATTTTTAAGAATATCGGCAAAAATGTAAGAATGAAAATAATTATTTTCGAACCTAAGATTCGAAAAATTTTCGTATTCCACTCCACCTCCAAATGTAGATTCAAACAATTGTTTTCGAATACTAAAAAATTTATTTAAAGACAGTGTTGATCCTATTTTCTTTTGATGATATGCCACATAAAAACTATCATCTGTATTTTTAAAAGGAATAAAAAATTGATTGGAAATAAAGGTAGAATCTGAATTTAAATTTTTTAATTTATAAAAAAATGAATTCCCATACAACGTATTCTTTACAAAAAATGCATTTTTACTTTTGAGTTCATCGATTGAATCTGTATTTATTTTATTTAAATAATATCGTTGATCTATTAAAAATTCAGCATTTCGTTGATAGTTTTTTATTGGCGAATTTTTCGAATCAATTAATTCTAATTGATTAACTAAAACCGGAATTGTTTTTCGATTATTAAAAAAAGGATTGGTCAAAAATGTATCATTTTCAATACCAAAATTTTCATCTTGTTGTAATTTATTATAAGCAAAAACTGCTTTTAATTTATACCTGTTATTTTTTGAATCAAATTTATTTGAGTATAAAAAATTATCAATATTTGCTTTTTGAAATTGAAAGAAACCTAACGAATTAATCTTTCGATATCGAAAAGCCATATTCCAACGAGGATTAATATTTTGTGTATGCAACACATCGATAAATTGTTCCTGTTTGGAACCCATGCTATAAAAAACTTGCGTAAAAGGCTTAGTAGTATTATAAAATAAGGCTTGTTCTGGCAAAAAATAATAATTTAATACATTTTTTGATATCCCAAGTTGTAGTTGAGGTTCGTTTTGCAAATGAAATTTTAACGATTTTTGAGCGGTTCCAAAATTCCCTAAATCCACCAAAAAATTATCCTTTGTTGTAAAGTTCGATGTTACTATTCCAGTATCTCTTGCATGATTAATATCTGAATAAAATGAAGTGTAAGAAAGAATTACAGAATTATCATTAAATATTTTTTTCTTACTTGTATCGGAGAATTGTTTAGTTTTTTCAGTATTTAAAAGCGTATTATTTCTAGAATTAGAAATCTGTGCACTTGCATTTTTTGCAAATAGCAAAAAAATAATACCAAAACGAATTCTTGAAAAATTGAATTTTAAAACCTGCATTTGCGCTACAAAAGTACAAGTTTAAAATCTATAAGCTTGCTAATAATTCTTTAAAGATTAAAGCCATTTTTGGTGCAGCATTCTCAGCAGCTTCCAGTACTTCTTCGTGAGTTATTTCATTCATTTCTTCTCGAATGCCGATATCGGTAATTACACTCATACCAAACACTTTCATATTCATATGTCTTGCCACAATTACCTCCGGCACTGTACTCATACCTACATTATCGCCACCAATTATATCAAGCCATTTATATTCGGCTTTGGTTTCAAAAGTAGGCCCTTGTAATCCTATATAAACTCCTTCGTAAATTAAAATATCATTTTTAGCAGCAATATTTTTTGCTTCTGCAATCAAATTTCTATCATAAGGCTCTGTCATGTCTGGAAAACGTGGACCAATTTTTTCATCATTTCTGCCTCGCAATGGATGTTCGGGAAACAAATTGATATGATCATTTATTATCATCAAATCGCCTACATTAAAACTTCTATTCATTCCTCCAGCAGCATTTGAAACCATCAATAATTCAGCACCAAGCATTTTCATTACACGAACAGGAAAGGTAACTTCTTGCATCGAATAACCTTCATAATAATGAAAACGTCCGCTTAAAAGAACTACATTTTTATTTGCTAATTTTCCAAAAATCAATTTCCCCGAATGACCTTTTACTGTTGAAGTTGGAAAATTTGGAATTTCTTCATATCCTATTTCATGTTCAATAGTTACTTCATCTACCAATTTTCCAAGACCACTTCCTAAAATAATTCCTGCATAAGGAACTTCTGAAATTTTATTTTTTATATAAGAAACTGTTTCTTCTATTTTATTAATATCTATATTATTCATTTAATTTAATTTAATTTATTTGTTTTTTGCTTCTTTCATACGTTCACTTTTAGCTTCTTTCAAAAATTGAGAAGCAAAAATAAAATCATTCAACAATACATTCTCACTAAAAATTATTTCTTCTTTACTACCTTCCCATTCTTTTTCTCCTTTGTTTAAATACACTATATGATCGCCACTTTCCAACACGGTATTCATATCATGTGTGTTTATTAAAGTTGTCATATTATATTCTTTTGTAATTTCCTTTATTAATTTGTCAATTACTAAAGACGTTTTTGGATCAAGACCAGAGTTTGGTTCATCGCAAAAAAGATATTTTGGATTCAACACAATTGCTCTTGCAAGTGCAACTCTTTTTTTCATTCCTCCACTAATTTCGGCAGGAAATTTTTTATTAGTTTCGGTTAAATTTACTCTATCTAGTACCTGATTTACTCGTTTCAGTTTTTCGGCATATTTCATTTTTGTAAACATGTCCAAAGGAAACATAACATTTTTTTCAACGTTCATACTATCAAAAAGCGCAGAACCTTGAAATAACATCCCTATTTGAATACGAAGTTCTTTTTTTTCATCATCATTCATTTTCAGAAAATCATTGTTTTCATAAAGAATTGTTCCACTATCTGGTTTTATTAATCCTATAATTGATTTCATAAAAACAGTTTTTCCGCTTCCACTTGTACCAATAATTAAATTTACTTTTCCCGTATGAAAAACAGCATCAATTCCTCGAAGTACTTCTTTGCCTTCAAAACTTTTTCTTATATTTTTTACTTCAATCATTAAATTTATTTTTCCTTAAAGCAATAATGCAGCTAAGCCATAATCGGCAAACAAAATTAAAATACAACTCACTACTACAGATAATGTAGATGAACGCCCAATTTCCAATGCGCCACCTTCAACATAATATCCAAAATATGATGAAATACTAGAAATAATAAATGCAAATGTAAATGCCTTTAATAATCCAAAAAATAAATTAAATGCCACAAAATCTTTTACTAAACCTTGCAAAAACATTTCAGGAGAAATAATTCCACTCATAGTTCCTGCTAAATATCCACCCCAAACACCCAAAAACATTGATAAAACTATCAATAAAGGAATCATTATTAAAGCGGCAATTATTTTAGGAAAAATCAAATATGTTTTAGTATTAATTCCCATTATTTCAAGTGCATCAATTTGCTCCGAAATGCGCATATTTCCCAATTCACTTGCAATTTTACTTCCCACAACTCCTGCTAAAACTATACAAACTACTGTGGGTGAAAGTTCTAGAAAAGTACTATCACGAATAATTTGAGCAATGACTAACTTGGAAACTAAAGGACTTACAAGTTGATAGGCCGTTTGAACTGTAGTTACAGCACCTAAAAAAAATGAAATAATAACAACAATTCCCAATGAACCAATGCCAATTTCGCTGCACTGATGAAAAAATTCTTTCCGATAAACCTTAAAATTCTCAGGTTTGGAAAACATGCTCTTCAACATCAATAAATATTTACCAAAATGGGCTAAAAATTTCATCATAAAAATCAAAGTTATCAATTGAAAACAAATAATTTGCTAAAAAAAGGTCAAATATCTTTTTAAACACAAATATTTAATTTACATTTGCAATTCAAAATATTGTTCACGCTAATAATTTTTATTATTTATGCCTATTAAAATCAGATTACAGCGCCATGGCGCAAAAAAACGTCCTTTTTATTTTATTGTTGTTGCCAACTCTACATCACCACGTGATGGTAAGTTTATTGAAAAATTAGGCACATACAATCCTTTAACAGTTCCTGCAACTATTGAAGTAAATCGTGAAAGATCACTTTATTGGATAAATCAAGGTGCTGAAGCTACTCACACAGCCAAAAGAATTCTTTCTTTTAAAGGTGTTTTATATTTAAAACATTTAATGCGTGGTGTAAAACTTGGTCTTTTCGATGAAGCAACAGCTTACGAAAAATTTGAAAAATGGAACGGAGGCCACGAAGAAATCGTTGCTAAGAGACAAGAACAACACAAAAAAGCAAAATTAGATGCTATTGTAAAACCAATTATTAAAGAAGTTGTAGCTGAAGTTCCTGTAGTTGCAGAAGTTGTAGCTGAAGAAGCTCCAGCAGTGGAAGAAACTCCTGTAGCTGAAGAAACTCCAGTTGTAGCAGAAACAACTGTAGAAGAAACTCCAGCCACTGAATCTACTGCTGAAGAAACTCCAAGCGAAGAACCAACAGCTTAATATCAAAAAAATATATTTTAAAAAAACCAAGTACATTTTACTTGGTTTTTTTTATTTAATTTTGACCTTATGAAAAAAATAATTTTAGTCCTAAGTTGCATTGTTTTAGTTTGGAGTTGCAACCAAGAAAAAACAGAACAAAACAAAACATCTTCATCAACCAAAGATTATCGATCGGAAAGAAATCAATTTTCTATTTCCTATCCAGCAAATTTTGAAATGGAAGATAGCAACACCGAATATTATCAATTCTTATTGCTTGAACCCTTTAAAGATTCGCTCGATGACACCAAAGATGCTTTAATGATTGGAATAGAAACTTTACCGATGGCTGTACCTTTTAAAGATTTATTGGCATCTCAAAAAACAGCAATTAAACTTCAAGCACCGCAAGTGTCATTTTTCGATGAAGAAGAACTAAAAATAAACGGAAAAGAAAGTGGTCGATTTGTTTCAAATATAACAGCTCCAGATTCTACAAAATTCACTATCATGTCTTATATGATTTATGATAGTAATCGAGTTTTTCATGTAACTGTTAAAAACAAACAAAATGAATATGCAATTAAAAAACCGATTTTTGAAGATATTATTAAATCAATAAAAATTGATTAATGAATTATTTAGCTCTTGGCGACAGTTATACCATTGGAGAAAAAGTTGATTACAAAAATAATTATCCAAATCAACTTGTAAAAATTCTTAAAGAAAAAGGAATAAAACTAAACCTGAAAAAAATAATTGCCATAACAGGATGGACAACAGATGAATTGGCAATAGCTATAGCAAAAGAAAATCCAAAACCAATTTATGATTTAGTTACACTATTAATAGGTGTCAATAATCAATATAGAGGAAGAAGTACCGAAGAATTTGAATGGCAGTTTTACAGTTTACTATGCCAAAGTATTTTATTTGCAAAAGGCAATCCCAAAAATGTAATTGTACTCTCAATTCCAGATTGGGGTATGACACCTTTTAATCAAGATAAAGATAAAAAAACATGTTCATTGGAAATTGATGAATATAATAAAATAGTAAAATTGTGGAGCAAAAAATTAGGCTGTAAATTTATTGACGTTACAACTTCTACAAGACAAAATGCTGAAAATGAAATTTATTTAGCCGAAGATTTATTGCATTATTCCCGTGAAGAATATAAAATTTGGGCAAACAAAATTGCACAAGTTTTATTAAGAAAAAATTTCTAATATTAATTTCTTACAGGCTGTCTGTACCAAATTTCGTTGTCTTTTGTATTTACAAAACGATATTTGAATGAGATAAAAATGCCCATGCTTGAATTCATTGTTTCAGCACGAACAGGTTGTGTTTCAACTGGTGTATGATATTTTACTTTAATATTTTCGATAGGCAAATCCATAATTGTTGAAACAGGTTTGGTATCTAATGTAATTTTTTTCTTATCTAAATTTTCTACACTTAACATTCCAGATTCAAATCTAGTAAAAACAGAAAAAACTAAATTATGTGTAAATAAAATATCAACACCCAAACCGCCATATAAATTGTAATCTACCTTATTATACATTTCATTATCTAATCCACCAGTAAGAATAGAATCATTATCTAAATAAATACTTTTATTTTTAATCGCTAAAACATATCTATCGCCATTTGCTTGAAAATGCTCATATCTATCGCTATAGCCAGTTAATGAAGAAAAACAAACACCTATGTGTGCATTTAATGAGACTTGACGACGCATATTTGATCCAAATTGAAATGCTGCCCCTCCTTTCATATATCTTAATCTGGTGTAGGCTTCATAAAATGAAGAATCGCTATATTTTCCTAAATAATTTTGTCCACCACCTGCATAACTTGCAAAACCAGTTAGTCCAAATGGAACTCTTCTTCCAATAGTTATAAAATAACCACCTTCAACTCCAAATGCACCTTTAAAAGTAGGTAATAAATCTCCAGTTTTTACATCATCTGCATTTATTAAACCAGTTTTTGCAACGCCAGTAAATATTCCAATTCGTCCTTCTTTTTGAGCAAAAAGAGATGTGCTATAACTTAAAAATAATATTACAAAAAAAAGTGTATTAAGGTTTTTCATTCAGGAAAAATAATTAAAGTTTATTAAAAGAATTTTTTGATTGTTAAATAAGAACCAAAATTAAATGTTCTTGTTGTTGGTCGATTTGGAATATTATTAGGATCAATATTATTGTAATACTTTGCATATAATCCATTCCAATAACCAAAATCATTTGATACGCCTCCTTCTGGTGTTAATTTATTTTGACCTTTAAATTCAACATCCACAAAACCAATATCTGTTCTCAATCCTAATGCCACAACTGTTCTTCTCCACAAACGTAATTCAACACCAGAACCTAAAATAAATCCATAATCTAAAGGCTGATAAATTGGGCTTTCGATACTTCCACCTGTTGTTCCATTAAAAGAATATCCAGCAGGACCAAAAACAGATGTGTTTTTTACAACAGGGTCAACATTTTTATCAATAAAGGAAACTTCATCCGAAAAATCATTCATTATTGCAATGTATGGACCAAAGAAAGCATTAAATCTTAATCTTTTTTCTGGTTTATATCTATTATACGATTTATAATAAACCAATAATGGTATTTTTAAGTAACTCAATTTTGTGGTTGCTTCTAAATTTAGTTTAGTTAAGGAATCATAACCTGTATATTTTGCACCTGTATTCCAATAAAGAATTTGAGCGCCATAACCAAAATGTGGTCTTTTCCAGTTTACAAAATCTATACCTGTTGCCCAATTAAAATTTATGGTTTCTTGATCTAATCTGCCATCGGCATTAATATCATCTCTATTATTCAACATAGATGTAAATCCTAATCCTACTAAACCGTACTGTTTACCAACAATTGGAATAGCAGAACGATCGGTATTTCGATAATCAAATTGTGCATGACATACATGTGCTATAAGACTAAATATAACAAGAAAACTAATTTTATACATAACATTTATTTTCATCTTCACAAATATAAGAATACATTCTTATTTTTCTAATAATTTTCCACTTCATAAATTGCAGGAAACAAATAAAGTTTTCCATTTTCAATATCAATACATTCAAAACGAGTTCTACGCTTGCTTTTTAATAAAAATTTTCGACCTGATGATGTTGTAAATTGGCTCCCAATTTCCAAGTCTTTTACCATTATTTTTGAAGTTTCTAAATCAAATTTCTTTAATTCAGTTAATAAATTTGGATCACTACAGGTACTTGCTTTTGGATTTTTCAAATAAATATCCAAAGCTTGTTTTACATCTTGAGGAAAAATATTTTTTTGATTAAAATTTTGAAGTAATTCTGAGAAACATAATTTCCATTCTATCCCATGAGGCAAAATTCGATGTTGATGTTTTTCAAACACAATTAAATGTGCTATTTCGTGAAGTAATGTAATTAAAAAATGAAATTCATTCAATCCAGCATTTATTGAAATCCGATGAGGTACTTTTCCTCTAGATGGTCTGTAATCGCCATATACAGTGGCTCTATCTTTTTTTATAGTTAAATGAATTTTATATTTTTCTAAAAAAAATATGATGTCATCAAAACAATTTTTGGGCAAAAAATTATGAAGCACTTGAAGCGGATGTTCCGAATATGCCATAGATTAAATTACACTTTTAATCGCCATTAAATTTTTTATTAAATTTTCCATTTCATGCAATGGCAACATATTTGCACCGTCGCTTAATGCATTTTTGGGATCAGGATGTGTTTCAATAAAAAAACCATCTGCACCAGCCACCAAAGCACATTTTGCCATAGTTTCTACATATTGTGGTTGTCCGCCTGTTTGCCCACTTGGCTGATTTGGCATTTGCAACGCATGAGTACAATCCATGATTACAGGCTGTCCAAAATTTTTCATAATTGGAATACCTCTAAAATCAACAATCAAATCTTGATAGACAAAACTAGTTCCTCGTTCTGTTACAAACACTTTTTCATTTCCTGAATCCAACACTTTTTGAATAGGAAATTTCATCGATTCGGC
>JAGNRR010000214.1 GCA_017988595.1 Chitinophagaceae bacterium | reverse complement strand
GGATTAGGCCTAGCTATGTGTAAAGATATAATCGAACAAATTGATGGAGCAATACATTTCAGTACTATAATTGATAAAGGCACAATCTTTAATATTGATTTGCCAATTAAAGAACAATTAGATGAAGATGAAACAGCACTTTAATAAAATAAAACTACAGTTTAGTATTACTTAACTTTAAAATTTTTTTAAATTCTTTTTCTGCTACTATGCTCACAGACAAACGCATTAATTTTACTAATTGCATTTCACTTAACATCAAATCAGCTTTTATTTCCTTTAAGGTTATTGCTCTATTTAATTTTATTTTTGGTTTTATTTCTACAACCACCCATGCTTTTTCTTCAGTTGTGGGATCTTGATAAGCCTCTTTGCAAATTTCAACAACACCAACAATTTCTAAACCTTCATTACTATGATAAAAAAATGCCAAATCTCCTTTTTTCATCGCTTGTAGGTTGTTTCTAGCTGCATAATTTCTTACACCATCCCAAATTGTTTTTTTATCTTTTTGCAATTGATCCCAACTGTATTTAAATGGCTCAGATTTTAACAACCAATAATTCATATTTTAGATTAATTTTAGCCAAAATTACACTCAAAAATATTTATACTACAACAAACTTTTTTTATGAATTATATTAAATTGTTTATTCTACTTTCTTTTCTTTCATCTTGCGCAGCAAAAATAAATAAAACTACATCTTTAAAACCCATCGAAACTAAAGAAGTTAAAATCAAACCTGGAAAAAAAATGACTGATTTTTATCGGCATACTCCAGAAAAAATTATCAATATCATTCATGAGGATTTAAGTGTTTCATTTGATTGGCAAAATCATTTTTGTTATGGAAATTCAAAAATTAAATTAACACCCTATTTTAAAACAATTAATGAAATAGAACTAGATGCCAAAGCAATGGAAATAAAAAATGTAGTTGTTGTTAAAAATTATATTCAACAAAACTCTACCTTTAATTATAATGACGTTCAATTAAAAATTAATTTAGAAAATAAAATATCTCCAAATGATACAATAGAAATAAATATTGAATATATTGCTAAACCAGATACAAAAAAAGCTGGAGGCAGTCAAGCTATAAGTAACGACAAAGGCTTATACTTTATCAATACTGATTTAGAAAATAAATACAAACCATTGCAATTATGGACACAAGGCGAAACCGAAGCAAATTCCTGTTGGTTTCCATGTATTGATAAACCACATGAAAAATCAACTTTTTCACTTCACATTACTGTTCCTGATTCGATGACATCATTAAGCAATGGTAATTTAATTTATCAAGAACAAATGGGAAATAACAGAATTGATCATTGGGAAATAATGCAACCCATAAGTGCATATTTAGTAATGATGGCAGTGAGTAATTTTTCAATAACTTATGATTCATTAGGCGCATTACCTATAAATTATTATGTAGATAAAAATTACGAAAAAGATGCCTCTTTAATTTTCAATCATACACCAGAAATGATTGATTATTTTTCAAAAATTTTAGGAGTAGCATATCCTTGGAGTAAATACAGCCAAGTTATAGCGCATGATTATGTATCAGGAGCAATGGAAAATACTTCTGCATCTTTGTTTGGAAGCTTTGTACAGAAAAATAATAGAGAATTAATTGATGAAAACAATGACGGAATAGTAGCTCACGAACTTTTTCATCAATGGTTTGGCGATTTAGTAACTTGCGAATCTTGGAGCCATTTAGTATTAAATGAAGGTTTTGCAACACTTAGCGAACAACTTTGGGAAGAATATAAAAATGGCGAAGATGCTGGGCTTGAAGTGGCTAAAAAAAATATGGACAATTATTTAAGAAATTCCGAAGGAAACGATGGACCAATTGTTCAATTTTATTACAATGACAAAGATGATATGTTTTCATCAATCACTTATCAAAAAGGCTCTAGAGTATTAAATTTATTACGTCATACACTAGGTAATGAAACTTTTTATTTGGGTTTAAAAAATTATTTAAACAACTATGCTTATCAATCTGCACAAATAGATGATTTACGTCGAGAATTTGAAAAAGTTTCAGGCAAGGATTTAAGATTCTTTTTTAATCAATGGTTTTTAGAAGGAGGGCATCCTGTTTTTGAAATAAAATCTGTAATCGACTCTCTCCAACAGCTTCATATTTCAATTTATCAATTACAAGCTGATAGTATAAAAAAATTTGAAACTCCAATAAATTTTAGAGTAACAGATGGAAAAACAAGTATTGCATTTGATGTTGAAATGGCAGATAAAAATCATGAAATTACAATTTCATTAAATGAGTTTGAAAAAGAAAAAGTAATAGTTTTTGCAGACCCTAAAAATTTAATCGTTGGCGAAATTATTGAAAATCGAACACCTCAGGAATACTTATTAGCTTTTGAAAATGCCGAAAATTATATTGAAAAAATTAGGGCTTTAGAAGGCATTATAAAATATAAAGATTCTAATGAAAAATGTAATGCTGCATTATTTGATATTGCAAAAAACAAAAATTCAAGTTTAGCATTTGAAGCTTTAAATAATATTGATTTTACAAAAAATAATAATTCTATTTATGGAAAAGATATTTTATTAGAAATTGCAAAAAAGAAAACAACTCCAATTTTAAAAACATTAGCCATTAATAAATTAAATACATACAAAGACAATACCCTTTTTTCACAAATGATGGAATGGAGCAATGAAGCCTCTTATTCAGTTGCTGGAACTGGCTTACAAGGCGTTTATACTATTATGCCCGAAGAAGGTTTGCGCCAAGCAGAAAAATTAGAATTTGATGCTAAAAATGATTTATTAATTGTGATTGCAAAAATTTATGGCGATCAGAAAAATCCATCAAAACTTTCTTTTTTTAAGACAAACTTTGAAAAAGCTTCTGCTAATTTAAGAACTAATCTAAACTTTTTTTATGCAAAATATATAGCTATAAATGCAACAGAAATTGATTTTACTAACGAGTTTGATTATTTACGTAGTTTTGTGGATAAGAAAAATCAATTTTATACAAAAGTTACTTCAATTTTAAGCCTTCATCAATGTATTAAAATATTAAAAGAACAAAAATATATTGATAAGGAAAAAGAAGAATTATTGAAAAAATATATTTCTGAAAGTGAAAATAAATATAATTCTATTGTTGAAAACCCTGATTACAA
>JAGNRR010000039.1 GCA_017988595.1 Chitinophagaceae bacterium | reverse complement strand
ATATTATACTGATAAAAATAAGAATGTAGATGTTGTTTTTTCAAGTTGGTATTATAAATTTAATTATAAATCAAAAAAAGATGGTGGGTTTGACCTATTAAAAAAAGAATATGAACCTGCAAAATGGACTATAATTAAATAACGTTTAAATTAAAATTTAAAAAAAAGCGCATTCATTTTTGAATGCGCTTTTTTGATATTTATATAAAAGGAATTATTTCTTTTCAGAAACTCTTTTAATGCTAATAATTTTCACATCTTCATTTGGTCTGTCCATTGGACTTCGAGGTACTAAAGTAATTTTTTCAACAACGTCAACACCTTCAAGTGTTTCTCCAAAAACGGTATAGCCCATATCAAGAAAAGCAGTTCCGCCATTTTCCATATACTCTTTTTTCATTTCAGCGCTCATTGGTTTTCCAGTTCGTTGTTCTGTTTGTTGAATTTCAGCTTCACTCATTTTTTTTCCTTGAACAATATAAAACTGACATCCGCTACTTGCTTTTTCAGGATTTCCATCTCTTGCTGCAGCAAGCGCTCCACGTTTATGATAAATTTTTTCACTGAATTCAGCAGGAACTCTATAGCCAACATCGCCACTGCCCAAAGGTGTTCCAGCAGGTGCATCTTTACTTTTAGGATCGCCACCTTGAATCATAAATTGTGGAATAACCCGATGAAATAAAAGACCATCATAAAAACCCGCACGAACCAAAGAATCAAAATTTTTGCTGTGCAATGGGGTTTCTTCAAATGTGCGAACCGTAATATTTCCTTGAGTTGTTTCTATTAAATAAGTTCCTGCTCCATAAGGAATTTGTTTGTTTTTTTTCTTTGCAATTGCGCAAGAACTTAAAATTAATAGTGCGCTTAAAATATGAATTATTTTTTTCATTGATTAAATTATTTTGTAATGCAATAATAATAAAAAAATGGGGTTTCTTAAAATTGAATTTCTTTGAAAGTTTTTATAGAAAATAAGAGAACTTGAACTAAAAAAGTACCTAAAAAAAAGTACACTAATTTTTTACAAATAGCTTCACTGATATTTACTTTATTATACATAAATATAAGGATAAGTGAAATAATAATTACTGCAAAACTATATTTTAACAAAGCTGGTGATTTTAAAAGTGTAGAGTTTAAAGTCATCATATTCATTATTACTAAAATAAAAACTCTTTTTTTGTCAGTCATGAGTATAAAGTTAATTATATAAAACTAAATCAATTTAAAAAGAAAATTAATAAATCTATTTCCTTTTTTATCTTTGAAAAATGAACAATACCGAATTTATTAAAAAAGCTTTAGAAGAAGATGTGCGTGATGGGGATCATTCAACTTTGGCATGTATTCCAAAAGATGCTATGGGAAAATCAAAATTGTTAGTGAAAGAAAAAGGTATTTTAGCAGGTATAGAAATTGCAAAAGAAATATTTGATTATCTTGAACCAACTTGCAAAATGGAAATCTTGATGCAAGATGGCGATGAAATGAACGTGGGCGATATTGCTTTTTATATTGATGCACATGTACATACTTTACTAACCGGCGAACGTTTGGTTTTAAATACCATGCAACGAATGAGTGGCATTGCAACATTGACAAAACGATATGCTGACAAAATAAAAGATTACCCAACACAACTTTTAGATACTCGAAAAACCACTCCTAATTTTAGAGCTTTTGAAAAACAAGCTGTAAAAATTGGTGGTGGTACAAATCATCGAATGGGTTTGTATGATATGATAATGCTAAAAGATAATCATATAGATTTTTGTGGCGGCATAGAAAAAGCTTTGGATAAAACAAAAGCTTATTTAGAAGAAAAAAAATTGAATTTAAAAATTGAAATTGAAACCAGAAGTTTAGAAGATGTAAAAAAAGTAGTGGCACATGGAGGCGCAGATATTATTATGCTCGATAATTTTACGCCAGATAAAATTATAGAAGCATTGAAAATAATTGATGGAAAATTTAAAACAGAAGCCAGCGGTGGTATTAATTTTGAAACAATTGAAAGCTTTGCAAAAACTGGCGTTGATTTTGTTTCTACTGGCGCAATCATTCATCATGCAGTGAGCATGGATTTGAGTTTAAAAGCAATAAAATAATTTATGTTTTCGAATCTGTTTTTTATTATTAATGGCAGATTGTCAACTAAAAAAATAGAAAAAATAATTTCATTTTCTAAAGAAATATTTGGAGCAGAAAGTTGCACCTTTTTAATAACTCAAAAAGCAAATGAAACCACAAGCCTTGCCTATCAAGCCATTGAAAAAAATGCAAGTGCAATAATTTCAGTTGGCGGAGATGGCACTTTGCATGAAGTGCTTCAAGCCATTGCTGATAAAAAAATTCCTTTGGGAATAATTCCTATGGGTTCTGGAAATGGATTGGCAAGACAATTGAATATTGAATTGAAATTTGAAAAAGCACTGTTGCAACTTAAAGAAAGTAAAATCATTTCTATAGATATTGGAAAACTAAATAATCGATATTTTATAAATAGTTTGGGGTTTGGTTTTGATGCAAAAGTTTGTCAAGATATTCAATCAGCATCATTTCGTGGATTGAAAATGTATGTTTATTATTTTATAAAAAATTATTTTTCTTATCAACCCAAACTATTTTCTTTAAAAATAAATGATGAACAATTTGAAGATGCTTATTTTATGATTTCAATTGCAAATGGAAAACAATTTGGATACAATTTTAATATTGCACCCAAAGCCAGTTTAAACGATGGTTTTTTTGATATTATACTAATTAAAAAAATGAATTTATGGCATGGCATGAAATTTATTTTAAATAGTTGGCAGAAAAAAAACACCCTTTCTTCAAAAATTAGTTACAAAAAAGCAAAACAATTATCAATAGTTACAAATGAAAAAATAGTTCAATGTGATGGCGATGCTTTTGAAGAAAATGCGCCATTTGAAATAACATTTTCTTCGCATCAGCTTCAAGTTATTGTTCCAAAAAGTTTGGACCTGAATAAAATTTAAAATTGTAATTTTGCAATCATGAACAAGAAATTGAATCATTTTGGGGGATTGGTTTTTAGTACAAATCCTGATGCAATAACGCCTGAAATTAAACAAGACATTGAAACATTAAATAAAAATGAACAGCAACTAAAAGTTCGATTAGAAACAAAACATCGTGGAGGGAAAACCGTTACATTAATTGAGAATTTTATTGGCAATGAAAATGACGAAAAAGAATTAGGCAAATTACTAAAAACAAAATGTGGAACTGGTGGTAGTGTTAAAGATGGTGAAATATTAATTCAGGGAAATTATGTAGAGAAAGTAAAAGAAATTTTAAGAAAAGAAGGTTATAAAGTAAGTTAAATTATGAAAAAATATTTAGGAATTGGGTTCATCATATTATTTTTTATTTCTTGTAAGCAACGAGGAAATTATCAAGGTGATTTATTGATGAATTATTTGGATGTAGAAGAAGTGTTGCGGAAAAATTTGGATATTTATAAAAAAGATCCTGTAATGGTTTCTAAAATAACTTATTTAGATGGCAAAAGAGATTCTACAGCTTTGGATATGGCTTCGATGCCTTGGAATGAAATTGAAGCACCTTTTAAAAAAGCAAATATTCAAAAAAAGGCATTGGATAGAAAATATAAAATTGACATTTTAACTGATACCACAACACATTCTATTACGCTTTTATATAAAGCATTGAGCAATGATGTCTTTACAAAATCTATTAGCATGCGAACAAATGATAATGAAAATAAAATGCAAAGTTTATATATTGAAGCAGACGAAAAAAATTTAGTTGGCAGTTCAGATTATCGTTTGCTTTATGTAAAAGGAAAAAGTATTCAAATTCAAGAAAGGATAAAAAAACCATTTTCTAAATTGAAAACAACAATTACAACTTACACATTTTTAAATTAATTTTTTTAAGGTGGACAAAAATACGTTTACTTTATTAGCACCAAGCATTCCACACGAACCTGGTATTTATAAATATTTTAATGATAAAGGAAAAATAATTTATGTAGGAAAAGCTAAAGATTTACGTAAAAGAGTAGCTTCCTATTTTAATAAAAATCAACAATATTTAAAAACAATAAAACTAGTTGAAGAAATTTCTAAAATAGAATTTACAATTGTATTGACAGAACATGATGCACTCTTGCTTGAAAACACGTTAATAAAACTTCACAAACCAAAATATAATATTGATTTAAAAGACGGAAAAAGCTACCCATTTATTGTAATTAAAAAAGAACCTTTTCCTCGAATTTTTGTAGCAAGAAATAAAAAAAATGATGGCTCTCTTTATTTTGGTCCTTATACAAATGTAAATGCAGTTTATGAAACGCTTCGTTTTTTAAAAGAAACATTGCCTTTGCGAACATGCAGTTTGGATTTATCGAAAAAAAATATTGAACAAAAAAAATTCAAAGTTTGTTTGCAATATCATATCGGAAATTGCAAAGCACCTTGTGTAGGTTTTCAAACCGAATCTGAGTACAATTGGCATGTAGATCAAATTAAAGAAATTATAAAAGGAAAATTGACTGATATTGTAAAACATTACAAAGCCGAAATGGAAAATTATGCTGCCAATTATGAATATGAAAAAGCAGGTTTGATAAAACAAAAATTAATTGATATCGAAACATTTAAAACAAAATCGGTAGTTGCAAATACTAAAATGAAAAACACCGATGTGTTTTCAATTTTATCCGACGATAATTATTTTTTTATTAATTATTTACAAATCGAAAAAGGAAGTATTATTCATAGTTTTTCGCAATCTTTTGCCAAGCGTTTAGATGAAGTAGAATTAGAAATTTTGCCAAACATTATTTTGGAATGGCGAGAAAATTTTAACAGTCAAAGTACAGAAATACTAGTGCCTTTTGAAGTAAATATGAAAATAGAAGATGTTGTTTTTGTAGTTCCAATGCGTGGCGAAAAGAAGAATATTTTAGACATGTCGTTTAAAAACGCCATGCATTATAAAGAAGAAGAAGCCAGAAAAGTAAATTTGTTTTTGACTCAAGACAGTGATGAATTGCAAGAAAATATTTTATTGCAATTGCAAGAAGATTTGCGCATGACAGAATTGCCAACGCATATAGAATGTTTTGATAATTCAAATTTTCAAGGTGCATATCCTGTGGCTGCCGAAGTGTGTTTTAAAAATGGAAGACCATTCAAAAACGAATATCGTCGTTTTCATATCAAAACGGTTGATGGGATCAATGATTTTGCATCAATGAAAGAAATTGTTTTTAGACGTTATAAAAGAATGTTGGATGAAAATAAACCCTTACCGCAATTGGTAATTATTGATGGCGGAAAAGGACAGTTGAGCTCGGCAATGGAAAGTATTTTTGAACTTGGCTTGCAAGGAAAAATGACTGTTGTGGGACTTGCAAAAAACGTTGAAGAAATATTTTTTCCAGGAGATAGTGAATCTATAAAACTGCCTTTTTACTCACCTTCTTTAAATTTGATAAAACGCATCAGAGACGAAGTACACCGTTTTGGAATCACTTTTCATAGAAAAACAAGAAGCAAAGGCATCGTAAAAAATGAATTGGAAAGTATCAAAGGAATTAGCGAAGTAACAGCCGAAAAACTTTTAACGCATTTTAAATCAGTGAAGAAAATTAAAGAAAGCACTGAAGAGGAAATTTCTAAAATTATTGGAAAGGCAAAAGCAAAAATAATTAAAACTTATTTTAATACAATTAAATAGCTTCTTTAAATTAATACACTTTATTGGGTATAACAATTTAATTTCTTTATAGTTTTTTTGTATCTTGTGAAAACCAATCAATTTGAATTATGAAAAAATTTGAGATATTATTATTTCTAGGAATTTTATTTATTCAATCTAGTTATGCAAATACAAAAGATAGTATCATACTTTCTGTTACAAAACAAACAAAAACTATTGAGGAAAGAGTTCAAAAAATATTAGAGGAGGCAGAGTCTAATTTTTATAATGATAATAAGTTAGCAAAAGAATTAATAAATTATTGCTTAGACTTAACAGAAAGAAAAAATTTAGATACTTCCTATGCAAAATCTTTAACGTATTTAGGAATATATTATGAAGTAATAGAAAAATATGACAGTTCACTAATTACCTATGATAAAGCATTTGAAATTTTTAAAGCAAATAAAAATTTAAAAGGTATTGGATCAATAAATAATAATAAAGGATTAATATATTGGATGCAAAGTGATTTGGACAAAGCACAAGAATATTTTTTTAAGGCGTTAAAAATATTTGAAGAATTAAAAAATTATAAAAAAATGGGAAGCGCTTATAATAATATTTCATTAGTTTATAGTGATGCTAAAAATTATATTGAAGCAATCAAACATAATTATAAAGCAATAGAAAATTTTAAAAAAAGCAACGAAGACAAACAGTTGGGCGCTGCTTATAATAATATTGGCACAACCTATTTTTTTTTAGAAAATATAGATTCAGCAGGAAAGTATTATAGGTTATCGTTGGATTTGCATAAAAAAATAAAAAATGATTATGGATATAGCATTGCATTAGCAGGTTTTGCAGAAACTAAATTAAAAGATAAAAAATATGAAGAAGCAGATGATTTTTTTGATGAGGCTATTAAAATTAAAACTAAAATAGGGGATTCTATAGGTTTGGTATCAATATTTCTTAACAAAGCCTCATTGTTAAATAAAACAAATAAAATAAATGAAGCTATTTATTATACTGAATCAGCTCATAAAATTGCTAGTGGTAAAAAAATGCTAAAGAAATTATATGTAATCAAAAATAATCTAGCTTTATATTATTCTCAAAAAGGAAATTATAAAGAGGCTTATAATTTAATGGCAGATGCAGCTTCTCTTGCAGATACAGTAAATACAATTGCTACTCGAGAAAATATTCAACATTTAAATGTGCGTTATGAAAACGAAAAAAAAGTAGCTTTAATAAACAAACAAAAAAATGAAATTAGGGAAAAGAATTTTTTACTATTTGGGTCTATTTTTTCATTGGCAATGTTTGGATTATTAGCTTGGTTTATTATTAAAAACATAAGAAATAAATCAAGAGCTGCTTTAAAAGAGCAGCAACTTATAGCTAAGATTAATGCTTCAAAATCAATATTTAATGCGGAAGAAAATGAACGACTTCGTATTGCAAAAGATTTGCACGATGGCATTGGTCAATTATTAAGCGCAATGAAATTAAACTTGCAAACGCTTGATGACAAACAATTAGAGAACCCCACTATCGTTAAAGTTTTAGATATTGTTGATGATTGTGCATCCGAAGCAAGGCAAATTGCACACAACATTATGCCGCATCATTTAATAGAAAAAGGATTATCATTTGCATTAAAAGATTTGGTAGAAAAAGTAAACAATCCAAAATTGGAAGTAAAAATGGATATCATTGGATTGGAACATCGATTAGATGCTGAATTAGAAATTCCTATTTATAGAATTATTCAAGAAAGTATAAATAATATTATAAGACACTCCAAAGCCACTTCAGTTTATATTTCGCTTGAGAAAGATTCCGATAATATTACCTGTTCTATAGAGGACAACGGAATTGGTTTTGATACGAATAACACTTCTAAAAAAGGAATTGGACTTGAAAATATGGAGTCAAGAATTTTATATTTAAACGGAACTCTTGAAATTCATAGCCAAATAAATAAAGGCACATTACTAACTTTTAATTTACCTCAAAAAATGTCCTTTGAAGATGAGTAAGAAAATTAACATTGCACTATTAGATGATCATCAAATTGTATTAGATGGTTTAAAATTATTACTTAGTAAAAATTCAAAATTTAAAGTTGTTGCTGAAAATACAAATGGTTTAAAATTATTAAATGATTTAAAAATTTTAAAAGAGGTTGATGTTATTTTAACAGACATGTCTATGCCAAATATTGATGGATTAGAGTTTTCAAAATTAACATCTACTCTTTATCCTCATATAAATATTATTATTTTATCCGTGGATTGTGAAGGTGGATTAATTGATAAAATGATAAAAGAATCTGACATTAAAGGGTATCTTTTAAAAACAACAGGCAAAGATGAATTATTTGAAGCAATAGAATCTGTTATGAAAGGTAGTGTTTATTTCTCCAAAGAAATATCAATGGAATTGGCTCGTTATAGAAGAATAAATCAAGAAATGATTGATGTAAAACTGACGCAACGCGAAATTGAAATAATCAAATGCCTTGCAACAGGATTGAGCAATAAAGAAATTGCTACCGAATTATTCATTAGTGAAAAAACAGTAGAAACACATCGAAAAAATATTTTTCGAAAAACCAATTTAAATAAAGTAGTAAAACTGCTAGAGTTTGCAAGACAACATAAAATAATTTAATTCGTATTTTAAAAAAATACCTAATTAAGTGTATAAACTAAAATTAAAGGAAAATTATTTTTGTGTCTAATCTTAAACCAAATTTTAAAAATTATGAAACAAACTATTTTATCAATTATTGCATTATTATTATGCACATCATTATTTGCTCAAGAAAGCAAATCATCAAATTCAAGCGAAGCCCTTTTTTATAAAGGCGCAAAAGTAGCCCAAATAGGCATTGGACTAGGAAGTTCATTAGGATTACCTCTTAATGCCAGTTTTGAATATGGCATCACCGACAAAATTGGTATTGGACCTTACATTGGTTATGCAGGAAAATCATATGATTTATTAGGTAGTAAATATAAAGTTACGAGCATTATTATAGCTGCAAAAGGAAATTACCATTTTTATCAAAAAGAAAAAATTGATATTTATGGTGGTGCCACTTTAGGTTTTAATATGGCTAAAGCAAAATGGGTGGGTACAAGTACATTACCAATTTCAGCAAGTTATGGTGGATTTACTTATGGATTTCATGTTGGAGGTCGATATTACTTTAATCCAAAAATTGCAGGCTTTGCTGAATTGGGATATGGCTTAGGCTATTTAAATATTGGGCTAGCTTTTAAACTTTAAAAATTCTTCTTTATAAAAAAATCCTACTTCTTAAAGTAGGATTTTTTTTGTTTTATATTTTAAAACAAAATTAAAAAATACCTATTTTGGTGTACAATACAAAATTTAACTCCAACTACTTTTGTTTTAAATTAATCAATTAACTTAAAACAAAAAATTATGAAACAAATCTTTTCTTTTATCATTCTTCTTTTTATTGCATTTCATAGTAATGCAAACAATGTGGCAACAAGTGCTGTAACTCTTGGACCTCAAAATGCGGCTAGTAATTTTACCATGATTAATTATGACATTTCATGGGAAAATTCTTGGCGTACTTCTACTAACGAATCAAACTATGATGGTGTTTGGTTATTTGTAAAATTTAGAAAAAACAATACCACAAATTGGCAACATGCCACAATTAATTATGTAGCTCCTGGTACTGCTGCAGCTTGCGGACACACACAAGCTGCAGGAAGTTTAATAAAAACATCTGCTGATGGCAAAGGAATTTGGCAATATCGTGATGCCGATGGTGTTGGTGCTGTATTTTTTGCAGCTAATAGCCTAAGATGGAATTATGGAGTTGATGGTGTTTTGGATAATGACAGCGTTGAAGTAAGAGTTTTTGCTGTGGAAATGGTAAATATTCCTCAAGGTGCATTTGCATTAGGAAGCGGTTCAACAACAGAAGCCAATCGTTTTAGAAATGGTGCATCGGATACGTATATGAATATTACTTCCGAAGCAGCAATTACAGTTGGGCTAGGTGCGGCAAATATTTTTGGATATGGAAATAGCAATATGGCTGCTGGTTCTATCCCTGCTGCTTATCCAAAAGGATATAATGCATTTTGGATTATGAAATATGAACTTAGTCAACAATCTTATGTAGACTTTTTAAATACTATAGATTTTGCAGCTGCAGTTGATAGAAATATGGGATATACAGGAGTACATCCAAATATTACTGCTACAAATCCAGAATGGGCAGCTGATGCTGTAGGCACTACTGATTTATTAAGTTGGTTGGATTGGGCGGCTATGCGTCCGTTTACAGAATTTGAATATGAAAAAGCTTGCCGTGGGGCAAATATTTTGCCTGTGGCAAATGAATATGCATGGGGAAATACGAATTTAATTCATATAAATGGCATTCAAAACGCTGGAACTGCAAGTGAATCTTTTACAAGTGGGCATTGTAATTACTCTTCAGGAATTTTAAATAGACCTATGCGTTGTGGTGCAGTTGCAACAATCACTAGCAATAGGATGCAATCTGGTGCTTCATATTATGGTGTTATGGAATTATCTGGAAATGTTAATGAAAGAGCAATTGCTGCTGGCTATACAGAAGGAAGAGCTTTTACAGGTTTACACGGCAATGGCAACTTAAATGTTACTCATACTTATGATGTTGCAAACTGGCCAGTGATTGCAACTGGCAGTGGCCTTACTTTTAGAGGCGGCGGCTATCAGGTTAACGGTAATATACAATACTTACAAACTTCTGAAAGAACAAGTGCTACAAGTGTTAATGTTTCTAGATCAGCTACTTATGGAGGAAGAGGAGCAAGAACAGCAGAATAATATTAACTCACAATAAAATAATTTTTATGTATAAAAAAATAATTATTGTATTAAGTGTTATTATTAGTTCACTTAATATACAAGCTCAAAACAATGCCATTTTCTTTGGTGGTAATGGCGATGGATTTGCCTCAGCAAATTATGCTACAAGTACACCAAATATAAATCTAGGTGGCGATGGCGATGGATTTGCATCATTTAGCTATTTGCCACTATCGCAAAATGTGTTTCTTGGTGGCGATGGCGATGGTTTTAGCAGCAGTTCATATCTTACAACTACCGATGAAGCCTTGTTTTTTGGTGGCGATGGTGATGGCTGGGCAGGATTTATTTTGCCTCTAACGGTTTTGCCAATTGATTTACTTTCATTTACGGGTTATACCCAAGAAAATAATCATCATTTAAATTGGGGTACATTAACTGAAGAAAATTCATCACATTTTGTACTTGAACATAGCACCAATGCAATTCAATTTTTGGAACTAGGTATGATAAATGCTGCTGGAAATTCATTAACCGAAAAAAACTATTCCTTCATCAACAAAAAACCAGTTGTTGGAAATAACTTTTATCGATTAAAAATGGTAGACATTGATAAAAAGTATAAATACAGTAATGTAATTTTATTAAAAATGTCTGCAGATAAATCATCAATAATTGTATATCCAAATCCTACTGCATCTATGTTAAATGTAAGTATTGAAAGCAACAATACAAAAGATGCTTTTGTGAAATTGTATGACATGCATGGAAAAATTGTGTTTCAACAAAGTTTTCCTAGCACTCAACAAACCTTTAGCATTGATTTAAACTCATTTTCTGTTGGTATTTATCAACTAAAAATTGAAAAAGGAGCTGAATTAAATTCAATTAAGATTCAGAAAAAATAAAATACTGGTAATCGTATTTTATTAAAAAGTGATAGTCTAAAAAACTATCACTTTTTTTATTTATTAAAATTTAAAGAATCTTTTTTTGTTTAATTAATAATTTATCATCTTCATCATTATCTTCGTCAAAGCCAGCCACACCTCCGCTTACTGCCAATTTCATAGCATTTCCAGAATCAATGTTCAAAGGCTTTACATTTTCTTTATCTACAATAAATAAATTGCCGCTAAAATTATAAGAATGAGGCACATACACCATCACTTTATTATTTAAATCAATTTGTTCTAAATTATCTTGTGTTACAAAGCCAATACGTAAAATCTCTGGATCTCTTTTCATG
>JAGNRR010000213.1 GCA_017988595.1 Chitinophagaceae bacterium | reverse complement strand
TTTTTTTTTTAAGAAATAAAAAATTATTTATTTTTTGAAGTTGAAAAAAGGAGCAGTATTAATACTAAAAATGTTACAATTCCGGTGTAAACAAAAAACATTATTGAACCAAAATTGTACCAAATTATTCCTCCTATAAAATTAGAAAATAATAATGCAAAACTATTCAATCCATCAAACAAACCAATAGCACTTGACTTTTCATTGGCAGAAACTAAATTTGAAATCTTAGCTTTGAAAACGCCTTGGTTAAAGGCATAGAACAAACCATAAAAAATAAATAGAAAAATAAGATGAAGAAAAGTAGTTGCAAATGGAAATATAAAATAGGTAATTCCAAAAATAAAAAGACTAAGTAAAAGCATTTTTTGTTTACCAAATTTATCAGCCCATTTTCCAATAGGAAATGCAAAAAGTGCAAAACTTAAATTGAAAATTAAATATAAAAAAATAATATTTTTTTCGTCAATACCTTGTTCTTTAGCATATAGTAATAAAAACATATCACTACTATTCACTAATGCAAAAATTAAAAAAAGTGTAATGAATTTTTTATAATGTTGAGGTGCTTTTTTGTAATAAGAAAAATGATCTTTGAATCTTAATTTTACGATTGGTGTTGTTCTTTTTTTTTCTTTAATGAGAATTGTAAAAAATAGGGCAATAACTCCAGGTAAGAGCGTTAATAAAAAAACGCCTTTATAATTTTGAGGATAAAAGTATAAAAAAGCAAGTGCAGTTAATGGTCCAAAAACGGCGCCAAATGTATCCATACTTCGATGAAAACCAAAAACTTCGGCTCTGTTTTTTTCATTACTTTCATCTGCAAGCAAAGCATCTCTAGCGCCAGTTCGTATTCCTTTACCAGTTTTATCTAAAATTCTTGCAGAAAGAATGGCACCAAAATTTGTAAAAATTCCCATCAAAGGTCTAGATAAAATACTAAGTGTATAGCCTGTTTGAATAAAAGGCAAACGCTTTTGAAAAGCATCGCTAAGGCTGCCAGAATAAATTTTCAATAAACCGCCAATACATTCAGCAATACCTTCTAAAAATCCTATGAATAAAGATCCATAGCCAATTTGAGCAAAATAAATTGGCAAAATAGGATACAGCATTTCACTACTAAAATCGTTGAACAAACTTATAAAAGAAAGTAGCCATACGGATTTAGTAATTTGTTTAAACATCCTAATAATTTCGTTGTTCTTGTGTTGAGTTGAAAATGTGTTCGAGCATTAATTTTTCGTTTTGTTCAAGTTTTTTTGCTCGTCGTTCAAAAACTTTTTCGATAGTTTCTAAAGCTTTATTTAATTTGTATTCAGTAAAACCTTGAGCGCCTCCCCAAGAAAATGAAGGTACAAAATTTCGAGGAAAACCTGCACCAAAAATATTGCAAGAAACGCCAACAACTGTTCCTGTATTGAACATGGTATTGATGCCACATTTACTATGATCTCCCATTATTAATCCACAAAATTGCAAACCTGTTTTTACAAAAGTTTTTTTGTATTCGCTCCAAAGTTTTACTTCTTCGTAATTATTTTTTAAATTTGAATTGTTGGTGTCAGCACCCAAATTGCACCATTCGCCAATTACAGCATTGCCCACAAAACCATCGTGTGCTTTATTGCTATTTGCTATAAAAACACTGTTGTTAATTTCTCCACCAACTTTACAATTTTTTCCAATTGTTGTGGCGCCATATATTTTAGTGCCCATTTTCAAAACTGCATTTTCGCCAAGTGCAAATGGTCCTCTAATCATACATCCTTCCATAATTTCTGCATTTTTTCCGATGTAAATTGGTCCGCTTTCGGTATTTAAAATGCTGGCAGAAATTTTTGCACCTTCTTCGATAAATATTTCATTACCAATAAGCGTATTTGTATTATTTAAAGCTTGAGAAGTTCGAGTTCGAGTAGCTAGTTCAAAATCATTTTTTATTGCCATTTCATTTAAACTAAAAATATCGCTGAGTTGTTTTATTTCTGTAATGTCTTCTTCAAATTCAATTTTAACTGCATTTATAAGCGCTTCTTGAATATCAAATTTTAATGCATTTTCTTTATTTAACCTGCAAGCTATTAAAACATTATTTTTGATTAATGCTTCTCCAAGTTTTAAATCTAATATTTTTGCAAAAAGTGCTTTATTGGGAAATAGAGCAGCGTTTATAAAAATATTATTTTCTGCAACTTCGAATAAAAAAAGATCTTGAAGATATTTTTGGGTAAAATAGGATATTGGTTTAATTGTTATTTTTTCCCATTTTTCTTTTATTGTAAATATACCACAACGAATTTCGGAAATAGGTCGTGTATGGGTTAATGGCAGAAAATGATGCCAGCGTTCGTCGTCGAATAAAATAAAGTTCATTTTGAAAAAGTATTTTTTAAAAGGTTAAAGTTAAAATTCTTTTCGATTTTATAATTCCTTTTCTTTTATATTTGTGTTCAATAAAAAAATAATTATGTTTAAAAATACGTTTGCTTTTATAATTGCCCTAATTTGTTATCAAAATTTAATAGCTCAAAATTTTACTCAAAAAGTAATTTTGAAAAAAGGCGATATTATAAAATCTACTTCGGATATGAATTCTTCATCTACACAATCGATGGGTGGCGAAGCAATGGAAATGAAAACAACACTAGTAAGCGCAAGCGAAATGGAGGTGAAAGAAGTGTTAGAAAATGGTTATTTAATAAGTGTTACAACAAAATCTATGAAAATGGATTTTGAAGGTTTTGGACAAAAAATGAATTATGATTCAGAAAATAAAACTGCCAAAAAAGAAGGTCCAATGGCAAGTTTAGATGAAATGATAAATAAATCAGAAGAATTGATTATTGATTTTAAAGGAAAATACATCGTTGATTCTTCAAAAAATGAAGAAGAAAAAAAAGATGCTAAAGGTGAAAAAGGAAAAAAGGGAAATGGCGGAAAAGGTATGATGAAAATGATGGGCATGGAAAGTGGTTCATCAGTAGAAGCTGCTTTTTTAATTATTCCTGAAAATACAAAACCAGGCATGAGTTGGGAAACTAAAAGTGAAAAAGATGGATTAACAACAAGAAAAAGATTTACGTTAGACGGATTGATTGGTAATGTAGCAAATATTTCTGTTCAAAGTCAAGTAAAAGGAACTGTTGAAACAAACAGAGGTGGATTTGCAATGACTAATAAAATGAATACAAA
>JAGNRR010000212.1 GCA_017988595.1 Chitinophagaceae bacterium | reverse complement strand
TTCAGCAATTTCAAAAACTTGATCTTTGCTTTCTACCACACAAGGACCTGCAAATAAAAAAAAATGTTTTTGTAATTGCTCTTTACTAAAGAATAAATCTAGTTGCATCTTAATAAATATTATTTTTGAAAAACAAAGTTACATTTTTCTACTTTCTAAAAAATTAAATCTATTTTGTGTTGTAATTTTACTTTTTAAAAATAATAATAGATGCAAAAAATATTAATTCTTGGTGCATGTGGTCAAATTGGTGTAGAACTTACTTTGGCGCTTTGCGAAAAATGGGGAAACGAAAATGTAATTGCTAGTGATATAAAAGAAATTCATCCATTACTTGAAAACAAATGCAACTATTTAAACCTTGATGTGCTTCAAAAAGAACAGCTACGTAGTAAAATTCAAGAAAATAAAGTAACTCAAATATATTTATTAGCTGCAATATTATCAGCAACAGGCGAAAAAAATCCACCTTTGGCATGGAAAATAAATATGGAAAGTTTGCTTAATATTTTAGAATTAGCAAAAGAAGAAAAAATTGAAAAAGTATTTTGGCCAAGTTCAATTGCAGTTTTTGGAAAAAATTCACCTACACAAAATACGCCTCAACATACTGTAATAGAGCCAAGTACTATTTATGGCATCAGCAAATTTGCAGGCGAAAATTGGTGTGCTTATTACTTTGAAAAATATGGTGTAGATGTTCGAAGCATTCGATATCCAGGTTTAATTTCTTATAAAAGTTTACCTGGTGGCGGAACAACAGATTATGCTATTGATATTTTTTACAAAGCATTAAGCGATAAAAAATATACATGTTTCTTATCTGAAAATACCTTTTTGCCAATGATGTATATGCCCGATGCCATAAAAGCTACTATCGAATTAATGGACGCACCAAAAGAAAACCTTAGCATCCGTCATGCATATAATATAAGTGCAATGAGTTTTTCTCCAAAAACAATTGCAGAAAGTATAAAAAAATTGATTCCAGAATTTAGTATTAATTATGCGCCAGATTTTCGTCAAGCTATAGCAGATTCTTGGCCGCAAAGTATAGATGACGCTTTGGCAAAAAAAGATTGGAATTGGAATGCTGATTTTGATTTAGAAAAAATGACTGCAGATATGATTCATCATTTAAGTAAATAATAATGCAAGAAAATTGGAAGCAACTTGCAAAAGAGAATAAAAAAAAATACGAAACTTTTCTTAAAAGATGTAATGAACGTGAAGTTATAAAAAAATTGCCAGATTTACACGAAAAAGCATTTTCAAAAATAGATTGTTTGATCTGTGCCAATTGTTGTAAAAATCATTCTCCTCGATTTAAAGCACCTGATATTAAAAGAATTTCAAAGTATTTAGGTTTAAAAGAAACAGAATTCAAAGAACAATTTTTGTTTTTAGATACAGAAAATGATTTTGTAAATAAAAGTTTGCCTTGTCCTTTTTTAAACGAAGAAAATGAATGTCAAATATATGATGTTCGACCTAGTGATTGCGCAAGATATCCATACACAGATGAAGATGTATTTGTGAAACGAAAAAATTTGACTTTAGTAAACGCTACTGTTTGTCCTGCAGTATTTTCTATTTTAGAAAATCTTACAGCTGAAAAATAAAATTATTTTGCAGGTGCTGGAGTTGTTGTAGCTGGTGCAGCGTTTTGAGTTGGAGCTGCATTTTGAACAGGAGCAGCATTTTGAACAGGAGCAGTTGTTGCAGCAGGTGGCGGTGTATTTGCTGCAGGAGCTGGAGCTACAGGCATTTGAGAACCCATATTTAATTTTTCAGAACGAGTTTTTTCGGTTTTTCCTCCTATTGATTTTGGCGAAATTGCAAAATGCATTAAAACCAAAGCACCTAAAACTAAAACAGTATACCAAGTACCTTTTTCTACCACATCCGAACTTTGTTTTGCACCC
Organism: Chitinophagaceae bacterium; assembly: GCA_017988595.1. Classification (GTDB taxonomy): domain Bacteria; phylum Bacteroidota; class Bacteroidia; order Chitinophagales; family Chitinophagaceae; genus JAGNRR01. Next base: position 1,295 of record JAGNRR010000212.1, on the reverse strand, counting down.
ATAACTTGAGTGCCAACGCCACCAAAGGATCCAGCAAGTCCACCACCTTTAGGATTTTGAATTAATACAAAAAAAGCTAAAACCACACATGTGATTATGATAAGAATATAGATTATTGTAGCTGTCATAATTTTAATTATTTAGATGTAAATCTTTAATTTTGGACGCAAAGTAAGCGTTTTTTTCGGGATTGAGCAAACTTAATTTTTTAAACATTTCAACGGCTTTATCAATTTTACCTTGTTTTGCTAAAATTTCGGCTAAAGATTCACTTATTATTGAAGGTCCAAATGAAATAGAATCCATTGCAAGTTTAAAAATATCTTCTGGAACGTCATCATTATCCGTATCCATTGCAGTATCAAGTTTTTGACGCTGAAGCATTACTCTTAGCTTTTTTTTATCATTTTCTTCTTCTATTTCTGCTTGATTTTTATGTTTAAAATGTTGAAGCCAATCTGTAAAACTATACATTACCATTAAAGATTTATCTTGGTCATCGTCTATTGAAGTTAGATAAAAATTATTTTCTTCTTTTAAAGTAACATGTTCTTCTAAATTAGATTTTATATTTTCAACTATTGTATTTTCATCTGTCAATACATTTATCTCGTTCAAAATATCATCATTATTAACTGAAGAATTTATTGAGACGTCCTCTTTTTCAAATTCAATAGAATCAATTTTTTGTTGATCAATATCATTATTTTCTAATTCAATATTTTCAACATTTTCTTTATCAACATCTATTTCTTCACTAACTTCTTTTACATTAATTTTTTCAGTTTTATTTTTAATCAAATTTAAAAAAAGAAAAGGGTCATTTTTAAATAAAGCTATTTTTTTAATAGCATTTTCTTTATTTTCATTATTTATTAGGAAATAAGATTGTTGAATGTTAGCAGAATAAGGATATTTATTAATTAATTCTTGCCATACATCAATTTTATCATCAAATATTTGATGAGGAAATTTCAATCTATCTATAAAATCTTTTTTAAGCATTTGATTTATATAAGCCACAAATTTAATACATAGTTATCGAATTCGTAGCTTATCTAGTTGAAAGTTGTATTTTTGTGTTTTATAAAAAACGAAATATATGTCATTACCAATTCTTGAAAATTATGCCGAAGGCAATTGGATTAAAAGCAAAAATCCTAACCAAACATTATATAATGCTATAAATGGTGATGCTATTTTTTTAGCTGGAAGCGATGATTTAAATTTTGAATCGATGATGAATTTTGCCAGAGAAAAAGGAGGAAAGGCACTTCGAAAAATGACCTTTCATG
>JAGNRR010000211.1 GCA_017988595.1 Chitinophagaceae bacterium | reverse complement strand
CGTTTATATTTCAAAAAACTGATTCCCGGATATGCTTCAATTTTAAGCAAGCACTTAACAAATGATGAAACCAGTAAACAATTGTTCACTGACGTGGACTTAGAAATTGATCATCATAAGCATAAACCCAACCAAATAGCAAAAATGTTATTTCAAAAAGTTAATGATTTGTATGACCAAAAAAAAATAACCGGAGATCAATTGATTATTTTAAACAGTGAAGTTCAATCATTTACAGAAATTTGTGGAGCTTGTGAACGAATAAAAAACACACCAATACCTTACTCCTACAGTGCTTTTATAAAAAAATTCATTTTTTTCTATATCATGACTTTGCCTTTTGGTTACGTTTTTAGCTTAGGCTATTATGCCATACCTGTTGTAATTTTTATTTTTTATGTATTAGCCAGTTTAGAATTAATTGCCGAAGAAATAGAAGACCCATTTGGTATGGATGCAAATGATTTACCAATTGAAAAAATAACTGTAAATATTAAAAAACACATCGAAGAGATACTTTAGAGAAGCTATTTGTCAATGCATTAATGCTTATTAACGACAAATATCGTTTTTAAACGATTTAATTTTTAATAGTGAATACTTAAGTTTAGTTTAGCCTCATCAAATAGAATTTGCCCGATTTTATTTGAAATAGATCCCAAGTCTAACTAAATAACTTAACCACATGAAAAAAATTACGCTTGTAATTTTCGCTGCATTTTTAGCAATAAATTGTAGCAAAGACGATTCCCCTTCGAAAGAAGATTTCACTACATTAGAAAAAAATTCTACTCAACGTTCGTTTTTAGAAAAACAGAATGAGATGAATTATGTTTTGGTAAATCAAGCTATAAAAGTTATAGGTGATTTACAAATATATGATGACGAGAAGTTTTTGTATTTTAATTGTAAATCTATTTCTAGTAATAAAATTACTGAAATTGGACTTTATGTAGGAAATTTTGAAACTCTTCCGGTTATTCAATCAAAACCAATAAAATCTGATTTTACTTATTTTGAGGAAATTAATGATCATAAAACAGAATATTTATACAAAATCAGTAAAAAAGACATTCAAACAGATGAGAATAATTGTGCCTTCATTTCAACCTATTTCAAAATCATTAATTTAAATTCAAAAGAAACTGAATATGCTTGGAGTGTTTCAAATCATTTACCAAGCTTAGCAAATTCTAAATACTATGTTTATTGTATTCAATAGTTTATTTTCAATTATCTTAATTCAAAATTTTTAATTTTTTCTCCTTTGTATCCTTGCTATTAATAGTTGTCTGAATAATTGGTCGAGGTTTAATTTTGATCTTTCCATTTTTATCATCGACTGCCTGTAAATGTACAATTACACCTTTATTTCTATTTTCAATTTTAGCTGCTTTACTTACTTCTTTAGCATCTTTTGCAGGATCACGTAAGTATACATCAAGTTGTAAATCCGTTCCTGAACTCAATCCATAATCCCCGGCAATATCTAATTTAATTACACTTGTGTTGATTTGCATCGGTTTTATTAATAATATTCCGTTTTTCAAATCAACATCACCGTCAATTTTATCGATTTTAATATTTTTAAAATTCCTATTTGGAAAAACAAATTTTCCAACATTTTCAATTGGTTCAAAATTAATTAAAGCTCCATTTCGCAAATTAAATTTTAAATTCCCAACTAGTGAGTTTTCTATTAATCTACCTTCATTCCCTAATACTCCAGATAAATTAGTAGAAATATCAATATCGCCTCTTATAGTATTTGAATTTATTTTTTTCATCCCAAAATTATCAAAAGAGTACAATAACTCATCAATATCACTATTCTTAACCAAAACCTGTACGTTGAATTTTTTGCTTTTATTGCCAGGTGTAACCATTCCTTTTACAAAATAAGTCCCGTTATTGTTTATGATTGAAACCTCATTAAAATGAAGACTACCTCCTACTATGGAAACTTTTGCTTTGGCATCCGTTCCATTAAATTTTTTGTAATTCAGTTTGTCAATTTTCACATTGGCGACCAAATTACTGTGTCTAATTGCGTTTTTAATAAATTCTTTATCTTTTGGTTTTTGAGAAATCGTATTATTTGTTTTGGAATGCAGGAGATACATAAAATCCTCTAATGCCAATTTTTGACAATATATATCCCAGTTTAAAACTATTTTTTCTGGACTATCATAAAATAAATTCATGAAATTTTCTGAATAACCATGCATTTGAATTTTACTTCTCTCTGTTTCGCAGGAAATGTTTTTTACAATTAATTTATCCGTCGTAAATTCAAGATTTATATTATTTTTATTAAAATCAACATTTCCAGGAACATATTTTAAATCAGTATCTACAATTTTAACATCACCGACTATAAAAGGTTTTGAAATATTAAAATCGACTATATCACTTTTAAAAGTTAATTCAACTAAAGCTTTGCCTTTTTTGAAATCAAAAAGTTCTTTATTCAGTAGAGAATTTAAATGAACTACATCAAAATTTGAAACAAAATAACCGGAAGCAATTGGTTTTTTTAAATCAAGAATCATCAGGTTTTTAGTTTTAAAAGGGATATTTTTAAAATCTCCTTTAAAATCATGTAGTAAAATAGCAGAATTAGAATCATCAAAAAAGCTGTTCTTAGCATAATCATTCGTAAACTCCCCTTTGAAATTGCATTTGTCAACTTGATAATCCAATGCTTTTAAAGTATTGTCTTTGAAATTTGTAACCACATGAATAGATGGGTCGCCTTTCACTTTTAAATCACCAAGTATATCACATTTTACTTCGAAAGGTTTCTCAAAGTCAAATTTGTTGAGTTTTTCAGCTATATTATTCGAAACTAATGAAGTCGCTTCTTTCCACAAAATGGATTTGCTGAATAAATGAATGGCAAATAATGAATTCGTTGGAGATGTTCCAAAATTTGCCGCTAATTTAAATTTTGTCTTGCCAATTTCTAAGGATTCTGAATTTACTGCAATACTTTTTTTAGTTTTGTCATACACTGCAAAAAGATTGCCTAGAATGATTTTGTTTTTTGCAAAACTCCCATGAACGGTATTGAATGCTAAACTTTTTACTTCAGTTTTTAATTTAAGAAATAGCTCTAATTTATCGTCCTCAGGATTTATTTTTACATCTAAATAGTCTGTTCTAAAATCAAATAACTTCTTATTCGCTAAATTTTCTGAAATGAAATTTACTCTTTTCA
>JAGNRR010000210.1 GCA_017988595.1 Chitinophagaceae bacterium | reverse complement strand
GTAAAATTTACAAGTAAAGGAAAGATTACCGTTAGTGTTCGATTGTTGAAAGAAGATGATGAAATAGTAACCATTGAGTTTGCTGTTTCAGATACTGGAATTGGTATAGCAGAAAGTAAAATATCTATCATTTTTGAAAACTTTCAACAAGCATCCAGCATCACATCGCGTTTATATGGTGGCACAGGTTTAGGACTTGCTATTGTGAAGCAATTAGTAGAGCCACAAGGTGGTACCATTAGCGTAAAAAGTAAAGTAGATGAAGGTTCTACCTTTAGTTTTACTTTGCCATTTCACAAAACAAAAGAACATGCAGAAGCAGAATTAGATTTACCGGAAATAGATGCTGAAAATAAAAACATAAAAGTATTAGTAGTAGAAGATATTGCACTCAATCAACTCTTGATGAAAACATTATTAGATGATTTTGGATTTGAACGTGATATTGCTTCAAATGGAAAAATTGCCATCGAAAAACTACAAAAAAATTCGTATGATGTAATTTTAATGGATTTGCAGATGCCTGAAATGAATGGCTTTGAAGCAACAGAATACATTCGTAATACCATGAATTCTAAGATTCCAATTATTGCATTAACTGCTGATGTAACCACTGTAGATTTGGAAAAATGCAAAGCAGTTGGTATGAATGACTATATAGCAAAACCTGTTGATGAACGATTGTTGTATGCAAAAATTATTAGCTTAGTGAAAAAGAACTTACCTGTTGTTGAAGTAGAAAAAACAAATGAAATTAAAAATGTAAGATGTATAGATTTAGATTATTTAATGCATCGTACTAAATCAAATCCAACTTTAATGATGGAAATGATTGAGCTTTATCTAAATCAAACGCCAACTTTAATAAAAGAAATGAAATTGAGTTTAGAGAAAAAAGATTGGAACACGTTATACGCAACTGCACATAAAATTATTCCTTCTTTTTCAATTGTTGGTATTAGTGCTGATTTTGAAAACATGGCAAAAAAAATTCAAGAATATGCAAGTACACAACAACAAACGGATGCTATTCGTGAAATGGTTTTGAAATTAGAAAAAGTATGTGACCAGGCATGTACTGAATTGTTGGAAGAATTTAATAAAATTAAAAACACACAGGAAAATGCAACCACAAAATAAAGTAAAAATTTTTCTGGTAGATGACGATGCGTTGCTTTTAAAATCGTTAGAGATTGAGTTTTTAGAGCTCGCAGATTTTGATGTTGAAACATACGCAACAGGCGAGCTTTGTGTAGAAAATTTAGCACATAAACCAGATATAATTATTTTAGATTATCATTTAGATGGCATTGATAAGAATGCAATGAATGGCATAGATACATTAGATAAGATAAAAGAATTTAATCCAGAAATTTCAGTAATTATGTTGTCATCGCAAGATAAAATTGAAGTTGCTGTTAATTGTATGCACCACAAAGCTGCAGATTACGTAGTAAAAAGTGAAACCGCATTTATTCGTCTGCAAAAAAAGATTGCAACCATTTTAAGTATTAAAAAAATGGAAAAAGAATTGAGTTGGTACATGGATAGAATGTAAAAAATCAAACAATAACTTTAGAAAAATTTGAATTTTTTCGCACCGAAACTTTTCTAAAGTTTAAATAAAAAATAAAATGAAAAACAACATCATAAAATCAGTATGCATACTATTCGTATGTGCAAGTATTTTTACAGCTTGTAAAACCGCAACATCTAAAGATGAAGATTCAACAACAACAACTGTCGATACAACTTCTACCTCAGATGCAGTTGAAAATGTAGAAGAAAAAGAAAAAAGTACAGATAAAAATGATTCATCAAAATCAACCAAAAAAGAGGATTTAAAAATAGTTCCTTTAACGGTTAACGTAACGAATCTTAAATCTAAAACAGCAACAGTGGTAATTGGTTTGTATGCACCAGACAATAAATTTTTAGATGAAAATGATCAGCTAAAAGAATATAGAATCAAACCAAAAAATGGAAAATTTTCTGTTAAAATTACGAATCAAAATTACGGTGAATTTGGTATGGCAATTTATCAAGATGTAGATGGTGATGGAAAGATTACTAAAAACTTAATAGGCATTCCAAAAGAACCGTATGCGTTCTCAAATAATTACAAACCAACCATTAAAGCGCCATCTTTTAATGATTGTAAATTTACTTACAGTGCTAAGTCAAATACAGTAAATATGAAACTCATTCAGTAAAAGTAACATCAGCGAATGTTGTAATCATTCCAACTATTTCTGTAATGATTTATTTCATAAAGTTGCTGAATTTGTAGTCTGATTTAGTATTACTTTTCATACGATAGTTTGCTAATTTCAACACTTAAATACTTAATATGAATTGGACAATAATTATAATTTTCATAGCAATGGCACTTGCTTTAATTGTATTCTTAATTTACAGAAATGTAAAAGATGAAAAAGAATTTGAAGTAGAATTAAAGAATAACACAACCGATATAAAAGAAGAAGACGTTTGGACAGAAATTAATGATTCTGCAAGATGATTTATGTTGTTTTTTACAATACTGTCAATAGCTTATAATTAAATATCAAAATTAAATTTGTAAAATGAGATTAGGAAAAAAAATAGGCATTTGGATGGATCATTCAGTTGCTCATATCATGGAATTTTCAATAGATACCATTGAAACAAAAAACATAGAATCAACGTTTACTCATCAGGAAAAAGAACAGAGTTTAACTAAAAGCGAAAATTTGATGCACAATAAAGAACAACAAAAACAAGGTGCATTTTACAAGCAATTAGCTGATATTATTAAAAATTACGATGATGTAATTTTATTTGGTCCAACCAACGCAAAAGTTGAACTGCTAAATATTTTAAATGCAGATCATCATTTTGAAAATATAAAAATCAGAGTGGAACAAGCTGATAAAATGACCGAAAATCAAGAGCATGCTTTTGTAAAAGAATATTTTGCAAATCACTAATTACACAATAATTTAAATAATGGAAACGAAAATAGAATTAAACGCAAAAATTTTTGCAATAACTTCTAAAATACATAGCAAGCATCCTGAATTATCTAAATATTTGAATGAAATGCCAATCACGATTCCAACAGAAAGCAATCCAGAAATTACTACCAAAATTTTAAATGAATATTATCAATCTTTAGTTGACTTACAGAAAAAATACGAATTAGAGCATCCAATTTCACGATTATAATGTAAATATATAAAC
>JAGNRR010000209.1 GCA_017988595.1 Chitinophagaceae bacterium | reverse complement strand
ATCTTTTACAATCCAAATATCATCAACAGGAACTATTATTTGTTTAACACGTATTGTATCTAAAATATCCAACTGACTGTTTTTATCTACTTTTAAATCAATGCTGTACAATCTCCATTCATCTTCAATAATGTGTATTATGCCATTAAACGTTGATTCAAATTTTCGTTTTGGCGTAACCAATATTTCATTAATTTCTTTATTGCCATCAAAATAGCTGCGCAAAAATTTATAATCATAAACTAATAATGCACCGTCGGCAATTGGCGAAATATAGCCACGTGGATTAATTTGCTCACCAAGCGATACATTATTTTCATAAAAATTTATAAATAAGGGCTGACTAAATCCATAAGAATTATCACTTCCACTAACTTTTGTACTCAATATATCAACTTTTAATTTCTTAGGTTTTTTATACGTCACTTTTGTATATGATTCTGAAAGAAAAATAATTCCTTTTTGTTCTTCCAATTCTTTTTGCAATTCTTCGCTGCTTTTTTCTTTATCATTCATTGCCATCATTTTATAAAATAGAGGAGAAGTGTTTACATCTATTAATTTTATATTTCCTTTTATATAAGCTTTTGCTTGAAATGAATCGATAAGTTTATTGTAATAAGTTCTTTTTTTAATAGTCTGTTTTATTATTCTAATCGCAGGATTTTCGCCCGATTTTATTTTTACTTCTTTTATAGCATTTGTTCCGTTACTTAATATAAAATTTTGAACTATAGCTTCATTTTTTATTTCTATCAAAATTTCTTTTTTGCCTAAACCAATATATTGCGCCACAATTGTATATTTTCCCGGATCCAAATCTAAAGAATAAATACCATCAACATTGCATGTAGTACCAAGGCTTGTTCCTTTTAAATACACACTTGCAAAAGAAAGTGCTTCGCCTTTTTCATTACTTACTTTTCCAGAAAGTTTTGTTGCTGACACATTAAATGATAAAATAATAAGAATTAAAAAAAACGAACCTTTCATTCTTTATTTCTTATCTTTTTTAAAAAGAAATTTTCCGCCACCTTGTTCCAATACAAATTCATCTACTTTTTCATTTTCTTTTTTAAAAATGATTTTCAATCCTGCACGGTCATATTTAAAAACTGTTTCGCTTTCGGTATCAAGATCAAATTTAGGTTGACCAGTAGCTTGTGCACTTAATACACTTCCATCTGCTGAAATTTTTATTTGCAATGGCAAATCAGAAGAACTGTAATTGCCTTCGTAGGCAATTAATTTATTTTCATTTAATACTATATTTGAAAAAACAGGCAACGAATATGCTCTATTATAAAAAATACTGAGCATTCCAATTAATACATCATTAAAATTAGTATTCATTGCATTTGATGTAATTGCAAATGAAACACTATCGTGTGGAAAATAAACTACATTGCTCACAAAGCCATCGATTCCGCCATTATGTCCAAGTCCCACATGTTTATAAAAAGGCATTTGAAAAACGCCCCGCCCAACTCTTTCATTAAATTTTTTCATTTCAAGCAATGAAACTTCGCTAATTATTTTTCCTTGAAAAAGTGCTGTAATAAACTTGCAAAGTTCCAGAGGATTACTTTCAATTGCGCCAGCACCCCCAGGAATTGTCATGCTTGTTTCTGTAGATGGATTCCAACTTCTTTTTTCATAAACAAAAGATGATGCTTCATTTTTTTCATTTCTAATTTCAATGCCTTGATAAGTTAATTTTAAATCACATTTTTTATTTATTCTAAAAATGATTTCATTGGCGTATGATTTTTTTGTAATTTCTTCAATAATATATCCAAGTAAAACATAATTTGAATTGCTGTATCTTGTTTCTGCATCTGGTTCAAAATCGCTAGGCATTTTTTCCAATAGTGCCAACATTTCATTTCTAGTTTTTGCCTGCCAATTGTATTCAAGATAATTTTCATCATCAGTAAAATTGTGAATACCGCTTCGGTGTTCAAGCATATTTGCAATGGTTATTTTTTGAGCATTATTTATTTTAGGAAAAAATTTATACAAGCTGTCCGAAAGTTTCAATTTTTTTTCATCTATCAATTGAAAAATCATTGCTGCTGTAAACATTTTTGTTATCGAACCAATTCTGTATGCTGTATTAATATTTGGTTTTTCGGCAACACCTTTTCCCAATATTCCTGTTTGAATATTATAAAGCAATTGTCCGTTTTTCATAATTGCCACACTGCCTTGCAATTTATTATTTTCATCAAGTATTGTAAACAAGGAATCTAATCTTTCTCGCTGAAGCTGATTCAGTTGCGAAAAAGAAAATTTTGCTAATAAAATAAAACTAAAAAGTAAAGATATTTTTTTCATAAAAATAGATATAACTAGTTATCGTTTGAAACTAAAAAAAGTTTCACTCTTAAAAATTAAAAATACAAGAATTATAAATATTTAAAAAAACAATTTCTTGTAAACGGTGCTAAAAAAGGATAAAAGGAATTTTTATAGAATCGGATGTCTTTTAAATTCTTTATTTCTATCAAATAAAAATCTGTAGGTTGCCAATCGTCTAACTTCTTTTGCCTCCAAATTTTTTGCAAGATTTAGCATTTTAGGATTAAAATCGCCAAGCCATTGCATTTCATATTGCAAATATCTTCGTGAAGGCTGCACGGCTTTGCTGCATTCTACAATCATATACGCATCTGCACCTTTGCCTTGAAATTCGGGAACAACACCGTAGGCAACACCCACAAAACGTTTGCAAGCTCCTGTCATTTTCAAATACAAAAAATGTAGCTTTTGTAGCCAACCCAATTTTCCATTAAAATGTTTAAAATATTGATTCAAATCGGGAATGTTTACCCACATACAAATGGGTTCATTTTTATGATAAACAAACCAAGTTATTTTTTCATCGATCACATCTTTCATTTTGTAAAACAACAATTTTGCTTGTTTTAATTCCAGTTGTTTTCCGCCACCATGACCGGCAAAGGCTTTGTTATAAACCGTTACAAAATCTTGAGCATATTTATCCAAATTATTTTTTTTAATATGCTCCACCGAAAAATCAGGATTGGAAGCATACATGTCATAAAGTTTATAATATCGTTCACTCAATTTTTGATTCACGTGCATGCCATAACAGATTTGATTGAAATAAATTTGAAACCCATATTTTTCAAACAAGGTTTTGTAATACGATGGATTGTAATTCATATTATATAATGGCTCTTCAAAACCATCAATTAGCAATCCCCACCATTTAT
>JAGNRR010000038.1 GCA_017988595.1 Chitinophagaceae bacterium | reverse complement strand
ATACTACTTTTAATAATTTTAATTTTATTTATAATTATTTATTTAATAAATATAAAATATAAAAAAACAAAAGAAAGTCTTTTTGAATATTTAAATTATGCAACTTTTACAATTATAATATTAAATGTAGTATTAATTACATCAGGATTTGGTAAAAAAGAAATTCAAATGACACCAAAAATAAAATTTGATAAAATAGATAAAAATATATTTAAACCAAACATCTATTTTATTTTATTTGACGGGTTTGCTGGAAAAAAATCTTTACAACAGTTTGGCTTAAATAATGATTGGCTCTATGATTCGATGAGAAAATTAAATTATTATATGCCAGATAGTTTTAGCAGTAATTATAATATTACGATAGCATCATTAAATTCAATATTAAACATGAATTATATAGATGAAAAAAAGTTATTGCCTGTTAATCAATACGGTATGTATTTAAAATCCTTTAAAAATATTTCGGATAATAATACAGTTCGTTTTTTTGAAGAAAATAATTATGATATTTATAATTTATCTTTCTTTGATTTTGAACATCAACAAAAATTTTATCATTACAAATCAGTTTCAAGTACAATAAATATTGTTCATCATCAATTTTTTCATAATAGATTAATAGCTGATTTGGGTTGGAAACTTTATTCAGGAAAGTATTCAATTTTTTATTTTTATAAAAAACTGTATTTGAATAATTTTTATAATAATAATGCTGCGTTAGAGAAATGTAAACTTATTTCACAACAAAGAACTATAAAACCGAAGTTTGTTTATTTACATCTTCTTATGCCTCATGCTCCATATTACACAGATAGTTTGGGGAAATTAAAATCGCAAAAAGAAGCATATAATTTAAGTACAGACTCATATTTAAATTATTTAAAACATGCAAGTAATATAATGTTAGAAACCGCCAAAAACATTAAATTAAATGATACAAATGCCATAATAATTTTTTTAAGCGATCATGGATATCATGAAAAAAACACTAAAAAATTAATGCTAGATAATATTATGGCTATTTTTTTACCTAAAAAAATTAACCATAAAAAGGAATCTTTGATAAAAATTAAATCAGCAGTACAATTATTTCCTGTATTGTTAAATGAATGTTTTGACCAAAAAATCGAAGTACCCAAAGAATCTTTTTATAATATAGATGAAATCAACAATAAATTTATTAAGCTTTAGATTGTGAAAAATTTTTATCAAAAACCCATTTTTATTTTTTTATTACCGTTGGTATTTTATTTAATTAAAATTGAAGAGTTTTTAGGTTTTTTTTCTTTGGCTAAACTTTCAATATCAATAGTATATTTTATTGGTGCTTATTTTTTTATTTTTTTAATAAGCAATAAATTATTTAACAATAAAAAGGCATTTTATATTATCTTTTTTTTAAGTGCACTATTTTTTATTTATTTTGGATATTTTCAAGAAGTTGTTTTTGCAAATATTTTTTTAAAGCGCTTTATTTTTTTAGTACCATTTTTTGTTTTAATAATAATTTTAATATACTTTGTTATTAAGAATGAATTAAAAATACAGCAAGAACTTATTTTCTATTTTAATATATTGTGTGTTGGTATTATTTTACTTCAAAGTATTTTGATAATAAGTAAATCACAAAAAATCGAGAATAATTATTTTCCGGAAATCAATTTAAATCAAGTACAAAGTACTTCACGCCCCAACATTTATTTCTTTTTACTAGATGAATATGCAGGAAAGACAACACTGGAAAAATTTTATAAATATGATAATTCTAATTTTTATAACGAATTAAGAAAGCGTAAATTTTATGTGGCAGAAAAATTTTCAGCAAATTATGACAAGACACCGTTGTGTATGGCATCATTATTTAATATGAACTATATAAAAAAAGAAACTATTTATCCGTTTACAACCTATAATAATTATTTAAAATATTTTAAAGCAATAAAGGCAAACCCACTTTTTAATTTTTTTCAAAAGCATCAAATTGAAATTTTTAATAATTCTTTATTTGAAATTAATAACACAAAAAAAATCTTTCAATTTAATAATTTTCCTCAAGTAGAGAATTTAATTCACAAAGATATTTTTCACATAAAACTATGGAAAAGTTTTGCTTATATTTTTGTTGGTGGAGAATTTAATGTACCATATTTCTTTGAAAAATGGATAATGAAAAACCACAGAAACAATAAAAATATTTTTAAAGAATCGATTAAAATTTCAAAACATAAAACGGCTAAACAAAAGTTTGTTTATAGCCATGTAATGCTCCCTCATGCTCCATATTATTGTGACAGTAACGGAAAAGTATTTAGCAAGAAAGAGCTAGGCTTAAAGAATAAAGATGCGTATATTCCTTATTTAATTTATACAAATAAAGAAATTCTGAAACTTTCTGATGAGATTATGAAAAATGATACTAATGCAATTTTAATTTATATTAGTGATCACGGAGATAGATATGCAAAATCGAATAGTTTAAAAAATGAGTATAATTCACACGCTTTTGATAATTTCTTTGCTATTAAAACAACTAGTAAAAATTTTGAAAACATAAAAAGTAATGTTAATGTTTTTAGGGTTTTACTAAATACATATTTTAATCAAAATTTGAAAATGTTAAATGATACAGCATTTAATTTTGATGAAAGAAAAAATACAACCACTGTTATAGAGATTAAATAAATAGTATATTTACCATATAATAATTTATACGTTTAAATGAAAAAAATTTTATCACTAATCATTTTTTTATTACCACATTTTTTATATGCTCAACAAGGTGAATTTAATAATAGTAAAACGATTTCATCAAAAATAATAATTCCACAAGGAAGAAAACAAGTTCATTTTGATATTGAAAGACAACAAAAAGCTGCAGATTATGCAGATGGTGTTTTAGATTCTGCATTAGTTTTTGAAGACTATGGAAATAATTATACTGATTTAATTTTTAATAAATTTAATGAAGCAAAAGCGCTTGCCGAAAATAATTTTTCAGAAGATAGAATTATTAGAAATTATTTGAATGTTTTATTACAAATGCTAAAAAATATAAATCGAGAATTAGATAGAGGAACTATTAATGAAATAAAATATAATAATCAACTGCAACAATACAAAGATGTTATAGAGGCTACCAAAAAAAATACTTTAGAGAATTATGTAGTACATAACACAACGAAATTTTTGTATAGCATTTCTTCTGTTTTTGAAAATGATGAAAAAGCTTATTCGGCTTTAATGAATGGAATAAGTGAAAAAAATCCAGAATTAATTTTTCATAAACTCAAAACATTTAAGGATGTTAATGTGCAACAAAATTTAGTAAGCAATACTGCAAAACTACAACCCAAATTTATTTTAAATTACGCTACAGCTACTAGCGAAGAAAACAAAATAGTAAGACAAAGCAAAGATCCCAGAGTGCTTGCTATAATTGATATTGCCGATAAAGCAAAGAAACCACTTAAAGCGGTTTTGTTTATTGATGATTTTGAAAACAAAAAAATTTCAATCGATGAATTAAATAAAATAACTAATAATAACCAGCTTTATTTTTCAGCACTTATAAAAAGAAAAAAAGAACTACCGGCTTTAAAAACAATTTTTGAAAAAGAAATTGCACAAGAAAGTAAACTCTATGTTAGTGAAACAAATGCGCTACACTATTCATCATTCGATGTAAGATTTAAATCGGTTAATTTTATGAACGCTCAAGAACTTTATTATCTAATTGTTTTTGGAGGCGATGAATTATATACAAGTTCATATTTAGGATTGTATAAAAAATGGACAGAAAAACTAATGCCAGAAAAGCCAGAAGTTTTTTTAGAAAAAATTCAACTAGATAGATTTAAAACGTTTATAAGATTGGCTGCGAATTTTAATGTACTTGGTGAATTTTTAAAAGGATTTGAAAAATCAAAACAAAAAGAATTGTTAGAGAATTTTGTAAGCGGTTTAGAAAATACAAGTTACGTAAATTATGAAGATGCAACAGACGTGGCAAATGCGTTGGCTAGTATTCAAGATAAAGAAGTAAAAACTTTTTTAAGTGAAACACTTTTAAAAAATAAAAATAATTTTAAAATCAAAGATAAAAATGCATACAAAGTATATCAAATATTATATACGATGTTGGATGCCAAAGATAGTAGTGTTTCAAATGATTTAGGTATTCCTTCGGCAACATCTCTTCCGTTTTCAAAATTTGTTGATGATAACGGAACAGTATATCAACAAATATTTTTTTATGGCGATCAAGATGGCAAAGGAGTTTTTAATAGCTACTTAAATCATTTTCCATCACCACAATGGAAAACAAATCGTAAAGAAAATTGGGTGGAAATAGAATCGATGAAAGGAAAAAAAATTATCATATTTGCTAATATTCCATTTGATGAACCCAAAGATGAATATGCACAAAAAGCTTTACGAACGTATTTAAACGATAACAATATTTATCCTACAATAATTATTCATCGTGGACACAGTTATCATCTTTCTGGTACATTAGAAAATATTACATCGCACCATAAATTTGTTTTTCTTGGTGCATGTGGCGGATATTTACACTTGAATGAAGTGCTGAAAAGAAGCAATGATGCTCATATACTTTCTACAAAACAAATTGGAAGTGGAAGTATAAATGCGCCCATGCTAGATTATGTAAATGCAAAATTGCTTCAGGGCAAAGATTTGAATTGGGTAGAAATGTGGAATCATTTTGGAAAAGTTTTTGGTGGCGGACAAAAAGCATTGTTTGATGATTATATTCCACCACATAAAAATCTTGCAGCTTTATTTTTAAAAGCATACCGCCAAGGAGAAATAACCGAAGATGTTATAGAAGCAAAGATTGATTATCCAACTATAGAAATTGAAACTCAAATTGACGAATCAAAAGAATAATTTTTATTTTCTTTCCATGCACAATTCTATCAAAACGCCATTGGTATTTTTTGGATGAAGAAAACAGATGAGTTTATTGTCGGCTCCTATTTTTGGTTCATTATTTAACAATACAAATCCTTCTTTTTTTAAACGCTCCATTTCTTCAAAAATATCATCTACAGCAAACGCAATATGATGAATACCTTCGCCCTTTTTTTCAATAAATTTATTGATAACATTATCTTCTAATTTAGAAGCAAGAAGTTCTATCTTATTATCACCGGTTTTAAAAAAAGCAGTTTCTACTTGTTCGCTTTCTACAAATTCTTTTTTATAACAAGTTGTTTTTAAAAGTGTTTCATAAAGCGAAATACTTTTTTCTAAATCCTTAACGGCAATACCAATATGTTCTATTTTTTGCACTTGATTTTTTTTGTAAAAATAGACAATTCCTGTATGGAAAAATTAGTTCATAATTTAATAATATTATAATCTTCTTATTATATTTACTAAATTATTATATAGAAACGAAGGAAATAAGAAAAAAAATAGTCTAAACAATAAAAAAAATATTTAATTATATAAAAAAAAGTAAATGAAAAAAATTATCAACTTCATAGCATTTGTAATAGTATCAACAGGTCTTTTTGCTCAAAAATGGAATGGGTACACGCTTTATAGTAATATGAATAGCACGTCTGCATATTTAATGGACACTTTTCAGGCTACATACCACACTTGGTCGGGATTGGCACAAACGAACTATTCAAGTTTTTTAGAACCGGGTGGAAATTTGGTAAGAAGTGTAAAACTAAATGGCGTTTCATTTGTGGGAGGTCCAATAGGAGGAAAAATTCAAAAACATGATTATGCTGGAAACTTAATTTGGGATTTTACCTATTCAACAGTTGATTATTGTCAACATCATGATATTTGTCCAATGCCCAATGGAAATGTTTTATTGATATCGTATGAAAGAAAGTCGGCAGCAGAAGTTTCGGCAGCAGGAGGAAATAATGCAATTGAAATGTGGCCAGATAAAATTGTTGAAGTTCAACCAACGGGATTAACAACAGGAAATATTGTTTGGGAATGGAAAGCATGGGATCATTTAATGCAAAATGTAGATAATACAAAGTCTAATTATGTAACTTCATTAGTTAACAATCCTGGGTTATTAAATATTAATTACAAACAAACAAAAGATTGGATGCATATGAATGGCGTAGATTACAATCCTATTTTAGATCAAGTAGCTTTTAGTTCACACAACTTAAACGAAATTTATATTATAGATCATAGCACAACAACAGCTGAAGCAGCATCGCATACAGGAGGAAACTCAGGAAAAGGAGGAGATATATTATATCGATGGGGAAGCCCTCAAGCATATGGAGCTTCAGGTGCAGATATTATTAATGTAACACATGATGCTCATTGGATTAAGGAAGGAGTTCCTAATGCAGGTAGATTATCTTGTGTAAATAATAAAGGAATGTCAGGTCCAAATACTACAACATTTGATAATGTAATTACACCAATCAATGGCTATAATTATGATATTGTTACCGGACAAGCATATGCACCTGCGTCTTATACATCAAGAATTGTTGGTCAAGGATACACAAGTAATATGGGAAGTTCTGAAGAGTTACCTAATGGAAATACATTATTGTGTTTGGCTACTACAGGAAAAATTTATGAAGTTGATCCAAACGGAAATACTTTATGGACTAAAAATGTTTCTTCTCCACAAGCACATATTTATAACAGTTGTTATATATCTAATCCAGCACCAGCAATTCCAACAATTACAGCCGCAGGAAATATATTAAGTTCAACAGCGGCAACAACGTATCAATGGTATTTGAATGGTGTTCTAATTAGCGGAGCAACATCACAAACTTATAATGCAGTTGCATCAGGCGTATATGTTGTTAGAATTACAGATGTAAATGGTTGTGTTTATCAATATTCAAAAGGATTAAAACACAATTATATACCAGATGCTATTAAAGAAAATAATTTAAATGAAAAAATATCAATATTCCCAAATCCTACAAATGGAAAAATTAATATTAAAAATGTAGAATTGTTAGGAGCAAATTATATCGTTAGCGTTTACAATCAAATGGGACAATTGTTATCAAACTTTAGCAATCAAAAAGAAATCACATTGAATAAATTACCAAACGGAAATTACATTATTTCAATTTCTAGCGAAAAAGGAAAAGCAACAAAAACAATTACAATAAATAATTAAATAAATGAAAAAAATAGTTTTAGGAATATTAAGTGTGGTTTTATTTCAAACGTTAAATGCAAAAAATGTAAAATTTTCTGTTGACATGACAGGACAAATAAAAAGTGCATTTGGCATTCATGTTATGGGCGATTTTCAAGCAACTGCTGGATTGGGAGCAGATTGGACACCCGGTTCGTGCACGATGATTCAAGATGCAACAGACACCAATATTTATCATTTTGGTGTTAATATTCCTGCTTTTCAAAAATATGAATTCAAATTTGTAAATGGCGATCAAAGCTACGAAGTAGAAATTGTTCCTGCTGTAAGTCAAGTTGGCTATAGCTTTGTTGATAATCGGTGGATTTATATTGATTCTTTAGATGCAGATACAATGGAATTAAGCCCAGTTTTATTTTCTCAAAATGCACCTACCGGTTTGTATGCAATACGATTTTTGGTAGACATGTCACTTCAAACAGTTAGTGCAAATGGAGTTCATGTTGCTGGTGGATTTCAATTTACAAATCCTTTATCACATCGAATGTATAGTTTTGTAAATAATATTTATGAAATTATTTCGTATGTTGATAATCTAAATTATGGCTATAAATTTTATAATGGAAATTTATTGATCAATACCGAATCTGTGCCTTTGGCATGTGCCGATGTAAATGGCGATAGAACTTTTTCATTGAATCAAGATACAATATTAAATAATGTTTGTTTTAATAGTTGTTCAACTTGTTTTCCTGCAAGTGTAAGTAATTTTTCTTTACAACATCAAATTTCAATTTTCCCCAATCCTGCAAACGATGTGGTGAATATTTCATTCAATGACAATGAAGAAATTCATCATATTGCCATTGCAGATTTGAAAGGAAAAATAATAGACAAACAACTGAATATTAATTCCAAAGAAACTATAATAAATACATCAACATTAAGCAATGGCATTTATTATTTAATTGTTTCAAATAATAAAAATCAAAGAGTTTCAAAAACATTAATTATAGAATAAAAAAAACAGTATGAAAAAATTTATTACAAACACTTGCATATTATTTGCAAGTGTTTTGTGCTTTTTAAAAACAAATGCACAAAATTTATATGATGTAAACAATATTACAAAAATAGAAATTACGTTTACGCAACCCAACTGGGATTATCAAATGGACACTGCAAAAAATGGCTCTGAAGAATATTTAATGGCAACCCAAGTTTTAGTAAACGGAATTAGTTTTGATAGTGTAGGTGTAAAATACAAAGGTAATAGTTCCTTTGATTCTACTAAAGTAAAAAATCCTATACACATTTCTTTTGATGAATTTAAAAATCAAACCTTTCAAGGATATAAGGATATTAAATTGAGCAATGGTTATGGCGATCCTTCAATGATTAGAGAAGTGTTGGCTTATCATATTTTAGGAAATTATATGGAGTGTCCAAAATCAAATTTTGCGCAGCTATATATTAATGGAAACTATGTGGGTATTTTTTCAAGTTCAGAAAATATAGACAAAAAGTTTTGTGGAGATCATTTTTATTCATCTAGTAACACATTTGTGAAGTGTAATCCAATCGTAAATCCAGGACCTACAAATAAAAGTAATTTTAGATTTATTGATACAGATAGCAATTCATATATGATAAATTATGAAATGAAATCAAAATATGGATGGAATGAATTAGCTGCAATATGTGATACAATTGTAAATAACAATTCAACTATTGAAACGAGTTTGGATATGGATAGAATTATTTGGATGTTAGCCTTCAACAATTTATTTATAAATCTAGACTCCTACAATGGAGTTTTTGCCCAAAATCATTATACTTATAAAGACAATAACAATCGATTTAATCCCATTATGTGGGATTTGAACATGTGCTTTGGTGCATTTCCTTTTGCAGGAGTTGGCGCAACATCAATGGGAAACTTAACGATTCCAAACATGCAACAATATGCAACTGATGCTCATGCTGCAGATATTTATTGGCCACTAATAAATATTATTCAAAATAATGCCAGCTATAAGAAAAAATATATTGCACACATGAAGGCTATGGCAAACGAATGGATATTGAATGGAAACTATGAATCGGAAGCAACATTTTTTCAAAGCATTATAGACACAGCTATTCAATCGGATGTAAATAAAAAATTTTCCTACACACATTTTCAACGAGGACTAGATAGCAATTTTATTTTTGGAAGTTATACCATTCCTGGAATAAAAAATTTAATGGATGCAAGAAATACCTTTTTGCAAAGTACTCCAGAATTTATGGCATTAGCACCAACGATTTCTTTAGTTATGCCAGGAACACCGAATTACAATTCTCCTTTAAGTGTGCAAGCCACAGTTGCAAATGCCAACAATGTTTTTTTAGGCTATCGTTTTGATAAAACAAAAAAGTTTGAAAAAATTCAAATGTTTGATGATGGAACACACAACGATGGAGCTGCAAATGATAATGTGTACGGAATAAATTTTAATTTTTCAGGAGTTGAAATGCAATATTATGTATATGCAGAAAACACCGATGCAGCTTCGTTTTTGCCAACAAATGCTGAATATAGATATTATACGCTAAAACATTCTGGAGTAAAACCAACACTTATAGGAAATCAATTGGTGATAAATGAATTGATGGCAGACAACAACAATGGATTAAAAGATGAATATAATGATAGAGAAGATTGGATAGAGCTTTATAACAAATCTAATGTTGTATTAAATTTAGATGATGTTTATTTAAGTAACACATTATCCAATAAATTAAAATGGAAAATTCCAACAGGAACACTTTTGGCACCAAATGATTATTTGGCAATTTGGGCAGATGATGATTCTTTGGAACAACAATATCATTCCAATTTTAATTTAAGCAAAGACAGCGGCATTTTAATTTTATCAAATGCATTTGGTTCTGTTTTAGACAGCATTTCTTTTCCTACACAAACATCAGACATAACTTTTGGGCGTTATCCAAACGGCACAGGAAATTTTATTGCCATGAATCCTACCTATAAAAATGCAAATAATAATTATCCTCTTGAAGTAAAAATTCAACCAAAAAATATAAACTGGAAATTGTATCCCAATCCAGCGGAAAATGAATTCATCATTGAAACGGAAAAAAAACAGCCCTTAATTATTTATGACATTTTAGGTAAAAAACAATTGACAACAATTGTAGATAAAAAAATAAACATAAACACAAGTCAATGGCAGCAAGGCATTTATTTTGTAAAATGTGGAAATGAAGTAAAAAAATTGGTGGTGCAAAAAAATTAAATAATTATTTTTCAAAAATTCCATTACCTTTGTAAATGTATTTAGGTTCTTACTTCTTGCAAAAGATAATAAGATGAAAAGGGAATCGCGTGAAAATCGTGAGCTGTTCCCGCAACTGTAAACTCTTCATTTTTTGAAAATAAAAAATGAAACGTGTAAAAAAAACCACTGTAACGCAACAAGCAAAACGGGAAGGTGCACAACGAGTAAGTCAGGAGACCTGCCCAAATACAATATTTTTTAAAACGCTTCGGGAAAAAGGGTTTAAAAGCAATTTAATTGCTTTTTTCTATTTTTCTACAAGCATAAATAAATTAAAAACAACGGTGAAATTGTTTAAAATTATTCATGGGATTAAATGCAGCATGTTGTTGTTTGGTATTTTTTATTTTCAAAAAATAAATGCTCAAACAAAACAAATTCATGATGTGCAAATAATGCCCTTGATAAAAATTCAACAAACACGAATACAGTTTTTAACAATAGGAAATAAAATAATAAAAATTGACTCTACACAATTAGCTCAAGCTATTCATCAAAACCTGGGAGAGGTTTTAGCAAATGAATCGTCTGTTTTTATAAAAAATTATGGTCCTAGCAATTTATCATCAAGTAGTTTTCGTGGCGGAAATGCTGCGCAAACAGCAGTGTTATGGAATGGATTTCAACTCAATAATGCCCTAAATGGACAATTAGATTTTTCATTAATTCCATCAAATTTTAATAATGATATTTCTATTCAATATGGCGGTAGTTCAGCATTGTGGGGAAGTGGTGCATTGGGCGGAGCAATAATTCTTGCTACAAAACCACAATGGGAAAAAGGGTTTCAAGCAAAAATAAATTTATCGGTTTCTAGTTTTTCAACTTTTCAACAACAACTTTCGTTTGGTTGGAGCAATAAAAATGTTTCTACTAATTTGCAATTACTACACCTAACAGCAAAAAATAATTTTAATTATTTATCGACAGATAAAAAATTAAATGAACAACTAACTCAAACAAA
Source organism: Chitinophagaceae bacterium (assembly GCA_017988595.1). GTDB lineage: Bacteria > Bacteroidota > Bacteroidia > Chitinophagales > Chitinophagaceae > JAGNRR01. Next base: position 627 of record JAGNRR010000038.1, on the reverse strand, counting down.
TGCAGAACAAAAAACGACTGCTTTAAAATATGATTTGTTTTATTCATTAAGCGCTAGACAACAAATACAATTTTCAATTTGGAAACAATTCAACAATAGAAATATTGCACCAACAATTTTACAAACCTTTTCAAATGCAAATCAAAAAGATGATGCCTTACGGATAAGTGCAGAATGGTCCAATCAAAGAAAGAAAAACAATGATGTTCTACGAACAGCATTTTTTAATGAAAAATTATATTATACTTCAAATAATATAATAGATACCAACTCCGTAAAAACATGGATAATAGAAACCGAAAAAAAATGGATATTTCGTAAAAGACATTTAATCAATGGCGGAATAAATTTTACTCAAAATTGGGCAAACTTAAAATCGGAAGCGACTCAAAAAATGCAAAATAATATTTCGCTTTTTGCATCCTATTCAATAAATTTTAATAAACTAAATACAACATTTTCTGCACGACAACAATTTTGGAATTTGAATAAAATTCCGTTTACATTTTCAATTGGCACGGCATATTCTTTATTAAAAAATATAGAACTTAAAGCGAACTTTTCAAAAGTATATCGCTTACCAACCTTAAATGATTTGTTTTGGAATCCTGGCGGCAATCCAAATAT
>JAGNRR010000037.1 GCA_017988595.1 Chitinophagaceae bacterium | reverse complement strand
AAATAAAAATATTTTTCGTTGACACTTTTTTTTTCAAGAAAAATAATAAAACAATAAAATACACAAAACCAATAATTCCCAACGAAACTAATAGCAATAAAAATTGATTGTGTGGAATAATATTTAGTTCGGGCACTCCAAGATTTAGATATTCTTTTTTCATAGCCAAATGCACATCCCCTGTTCCAACTCCAATTATTGGATTATTTTTAAAAATTTGAAATGCAGCTTTATATGAAAAAATTCTAGCACCATCGCTTGTTGTAGAAAAAGCTTTGGGATTATTAAACTGCTCAAATGTCCATTTTGTATAATTTATTTTTGCTTTAAATGGAGCAGAATAGTTATACATTAATATTATAAACAATGATGCCAAACTTATTAAAATAAGTATATTTTTTATACTTTTTTGTTTTATTAAAAATATAATTAAGAAATAAAATGCTACTAAATACAAACTTATCAAAGCTGAGCGAACAGAAAGTATGTGAAGAAAAACGATAAAAATTGTTCCCAAAACAAGACTACTTATTTTAATAATTTTTGAATTATTATTTTTAAATAAAAACAAACCGCAGCAAATAATAGAAATGACAAGGCTTAAACTAAAACGTATGTGATCATTTTTAAAAGGCGTTGGAATTGTTTTCGAAAACTTATACATTGAATTAATTTCTTGAAAATGCTGAGCATAATAAAAACTACTCCAACATACACCACCAAAACACAATAAAATAAAAAATAAAACTGCTTTTTCCCACCAATTTTTTTCCCACTGGGGCAAAGAAATAAATGCAATTGGCAACACCAAAAATGGCCCCATCAATTGTAATCTTGAGCTCCAATAAATTTTGTCTTCACTCCAGAAATAACTAATGGCATAAAGAAAAAACATACCAGTCAACAAAATATCCGATTTACTTTTTAGAAATAAAGAAACGTTCTTTTTCAATTGTGGACTCAAAAGTGCAATCGCTATTAATCCCATCATGCTTATACTCAACAATGCTCTTGAAAAAAACAACCCCACAAAATTGCATAGCACCATTAAAAAAGAAAAATATGCAAATGGAAAATGTTCTTGAAATTGAGTATATATTTTTTTTAGCATCGGTTGTTGGAACAAATTTATTTAATTCCGCTTATCTTTGAACGATATTAGTATAAAACTTATTTTATTCAAAAATATTGTGCAACATTTCAAAGAAATAATTTCGAGTATCAAAACTGGCAATTTTAAAACATTGGCAAAAATGATTTCTTTGGTTGAAAATAATGAAATAGGTAGCAATGAACTTTTACGTCAATTAAATGCTAACCCAAATACAAAAATAATAGGTATAACAGGACCGCCAGGTGCAGGAAAAAGCACTTTAGTAAATGCACTTTTAAAAATAGGGGTGGAAAAAAAAATTCGCATTGCTGTTTTATCAATAGATCCATCATCACCATTTAATTTTGGTGCTTTGCTTGGCGATAGAATTCGAATGAGTGAATTCTATAATCATCCCGATGTGTATATTCGTTCTTTAGCCAGTCGAGGTTCGCTAGGCGGATTAAACAAAAGAATTATTGAAATAGTGGATGTGCTAAAGGCTTCAAACTTTGATTATATTTTTATAGAAACCGTTGGAGTAGGACAAAGCGAAGTAGAAATTGCTGGTTTGGCAGACACTACAATTGTAGTTTTGGTGCCCGAAGCTGGCGACGAAGTGCAAAGCATGAAAGCCGGATTAATGGAAATTGCAGATATATTTATTGTAAATAAATCCGACAGGCCAAATGCCAATGAATTTGCTACAAACTTAAAAATATTAGCGCATCAAAAAATAAACGACTGGGAAATACCTGTTCTAAAAACTGTTGCACATCAATTTGAAGGTGTGCAAGAAGTTTTTGAAAAAATAAATGAACATGCAGTTTTTGCATCAAAAAATAAATCTAAAAAACTTCAATTATTGACTCAAAAAACAATTCAATTAATTCAAGAAAAAAGAATGCAAGACATTTCTTCTACGGCTATTTTAGAAAAATTAAAAAATGAAATGGAAAATGAAAATTTTAATATCTATGAGTTTGTAAAAAACTATTAGTTTCTACCAACTTGTACTAGTATTTTTTTTCACTGTAAAAACTCTCGACAAATTAAATCCAAAGTTAAATTCACCTTTCTGCCATTGTTGAGTTGTTTCAGCAATAAAGGCTTTTTCATTCATTCCTCTTGAATTTGAAAAATGCAATTGAAAAACGTGTCCGCCAGTTTCAATGTCCACACCTATTGAAAGTGGCATTTGATTAGTATTTTTGGTAGCTCCATAAATAATAGGATGTGCATCAAGAATCAATGCCATACGATTGCTTAATTTTAATCTAATTCCAATGCCTATTGCCACCATGTCATTTTTATCTGTAGGCAAATTTACAATATTGCGATGCACAAAAGTTGGTGATAATTGCGCAGCAAATTTTTCATTAAATTTTCGTCCAATAATTATTTGATTAAAAAATCCCAATCTGTTAGGGAATGTTTTCAAAACAGCATCTGTTGGCTTTGTTGTATTCATTGTCATTCCCGAAACCCAAAGCAATGAAAATGGGATTGGCTTAAGTCCTTTGTGTTGATGAGCAATTCTATATTTTACAAAACCATCTACTTCTTTGTTGAATGTACTTCTTCCAATACCTAACATAAAATTTTTGGAAACTCCATAATCAAAACCAATTCTCATACTTGCTTGATCAAGACCAAAAAATTCTCTCCAGCCATCTTTTACCATTCCAAAACGATGTAAAATTCGTGAATCCAAAACACCTTCACCAAGCATTTCCATCGATTGGCTATTGATAACTCTTGTGCTTTTAAAAGCATTTCGAACATATTCTTTTTTAGCATCAGGCTCATTCAATAATTTATCCAAATCATCTTCGTTGCTTGTTTGTGCAAAACTGAATGTTGAAATTAAAACAGCAGACACAAGGAAACTTATTTTTATTAAATTCATATTTTTTTAAATTTTACTTAAAGCACATTTAATATTTACTAAAATATTTTTTGAAATTTTATCTTTTACAGCTCCAGGAATTTTTATTTTATAATCGCTCAATGCTGCAGTTGTAGATGATTTTAATTCAACTGCATTTCCTTTTACGGTTATAGTTCCAGATTCTTTTATTTTTTTGGTCACCCCGTGAATAGTCATTTCTCCTTCTACAACTGCTTTGTAATCGCCATTTTTGGCAAAATTTATATCGCTCAAATTTGTAATTTTTCCTTTGAAAGTTGATTTTGGAAACTTATCACTTTCCATATAATTTTCGTTGAAATGCTCTTGTAATAATTGTTTCTCAAATACAAAACTTTTTATTAAAACTACAAAGTTTATATCGCCCGTTTTGCTGTCAAGTAAACAAGCTGTTGCTTTATTTAAACCAACAATTTTTTCTAATGGCGCATCTGATACAAAATCAATTGTTCCTGTTTTGGTCATATACTTTTGAGCAAATGTTAAATTAAAACTCAACATTGTTATCAATAAAATACTAATTTTTTTCATGATGATTATTTTTTTAAATTACAAAAATTCATTTCTATAGAACTTGGAATATCCAAATCGCTTAAATCTGAATAACCAGTAAGAATCCCTTTAATGGTTATTGGTTCACCTTCTTTAATATTTTTCAATTCAGCCAAATGCCTTTTATCCATTTGACAAACCACACTTTTTTCTTGTTCTGCATTACCTATTTCAATTGTCATTGCAGTATCTTCATTTGTGATGCTCAACACATTTCCTTGCACGGCTATCAATTTTGTTTTATATTTTTCCAGTGCGGTTTGAGGTTCTTTAAACGCCGTAGCCAACTCCGAAAATGACATTTCAAAAGCTGGTTTTTCATTATTCGTATCGGCAGATTTTTTATTTACAAATTTCCAAACAAAAAATCCAGCAACTAATACAACTAAAATTCCTATTCCAATTATTTTTTTCATAACTAATTATTTTGTGCGCCTCTTCCTATCCAAGTTTGAATTTTTAAAATCTTGCAATCATCCATTTTGCTTGCACCTTGTGGCATTGCATCCCAGCCACTTTGATGTTTTATACTCCCTAGCAAAGAGCCATTGTTTACATATTTTTTTACTTCATCGTAGGTTTCTAAATTGATATTTGCCGAAGGCGTACTTCCGCTATGACATGAATTACAATTAGCTGAAAGTATTGGTGCAATAGTACTTGCATATTTTGTTTCAGTGGTGTCGCACAAATTTTGTTGTAAAACATCTACTTTATTTTTATATGTACATGATAAAAATACTAAAATGAAAAGTGAAAAAAATAATATATTTTTTAGCATAATTTTTTTTCGAATAATTTTTACAAACTTATATGAATGTAGTGAAATTGGTAGTTAAAGATACGTAAATTGAGAAAAGTTTATTTACACTTCTCCACTTGAATGTTGCAACATTCCTAACATGGTATTTTTTTCTTCCAGTGTCAAATGTCTATATTTTCCTGGCAATAAATTTCCTTTTTGAATATGCATTATTCTAGTTCTTTCTAGCTCCAAAACTTTATTATCCAATACTTCACACATTCGTCGTATTTGTCTATTCAATCCCTGTTTCAATGTTATAGAAAATTTTTTATTGCTCAATTTTTTTATTTTACAAGGAGCAGTTTTTGTTCCTAAAATAAAAACACCATTTGCCATTTTTTCTAAAAAAATATCGTCAATTGGTTTGCTTACTTGCACGATATATTCTTTGTCGTGTTTGTTTCCAAGTCTCAAAATTTTATTTACTATATCACCATCATCTGTTAAAATTATTATCCCTGTTGAATCTTTATCTAGTCTTCCAACAGGAAAAAGTCGCTTTGGAAAATTAAGAAAAGATACAATATTTGTTTTATCTTTTAAGTCTGTGGTGCTGGTAATTCCTTTGGGCTTGTTTAATAAAATGTAAGTTGCTTCTTTGTTTGCTTTTCGTTTTATCAATTCAAAATCTACAAAAACTTTATCATTGGGCTTTACTTTATCTGTAATTTTTGCCACTCGTTCGCCTATCATCACACGTTTTTGCTCTATCAATTTATCGGCTTCTCTACGAGAACAATATCCCGAAGAGCTTACATATTTATTTATGGCAATAAAGTCTTCGCTGTTCATTTTGGTATTATAAAAATCAAAGATACCACTTTTAAAAAAAGATTTTTTTTAAAAGCATGTTTAAAAAATTAGTTTTTAATATTAACTTTGAGAAACTATGTCGATAAATATTAGCGAGCTTTCGGGCAGAAAAGGACTTACAGAAAATTTGTTTGAAAAAATTGGTGATTTAGCACAACAAACTGGCACACCCAGCAAAGAAGAATTAGAAAAACTTTCCAAAGAATTTTTAGTAGGAAAAGCAAATGTGTATGGTAGTGCTACTTTTTACGATTTTACAAGAGAAGAAAACAAAGGAAAAAAAGTGTATGTGTGCCAAGGTAGCGCTTGTCTTTGTGCAGGAACTCAAGAAAATGTTACTCAAAAACTAAAAACACATTTCGACGAAAACGAAATTGGCACCATGTATTGTTTGGGCAGATGTCATGAAAACAGCGCTTTTTTTTATGAAAATAAAAATTATTCAGGAAATGATATTGACTCTTTTTCAAAAGAAAAAAACACAAAAACAATTGAAGCCACAGATGATTATCAAATAAAAAGTTCAGGTGTTTCTGTATTATGCAATAATGATATTCAATTTGAAGATTTTAAATCAAGTTTAGAAAATTTATTTTCTAAAAACAAAACTGATATTTTAACTGAAATTAAAACATCTGGTTTGCGAGGCAGGGGCGGCGCTGGTTTTCCAATGAGTTTTAAACTTGAAGCAGTGCAAAAAGAAACAAGCGATGTAAAATATATTGTATGTAATGCCGATGAAGGAGATCCGGGTGCATATAGCGACAGATATTTATTGGAAAAACAACTGGCAAAAGTTTTACTTGGTATGATGATGGCAGGATTTGTGACTGGCGCAAATTGGGGTGTACTTTATATTAGAGCCGAATATCCAGAAAGTATTGCGTGGGTAGAAAAAAAATTGGTGGATTTATATGCAGAAAATTTACTTGGTAAAAATATTTTAAACAGCGGTTTTGATTTTGATTTTAAACTCATAAAAGCTCAAGGAGCTTACATTTGTGGTGAAGAAACCGCATTGCTTTCTTCTATAGAAGGACAACGCCCAGAAGTTCGAGTTCGCCCACCATATCCGGCTCAAAAAGGCTTATTTAATAAACCAACAGTGGTAAATAATGTAGAAACCTTGGCTTGTTTGCCTTATATTTTAAAAAATGGAGGCGAGGCTTTTTCAAAACTTGGCGATGGAAAATCTACTGGCACAAAATTAATTTCGTTGGATAGTTTTTTTAATCATCCTGGAATTTATGAAGTGGAAATGGGCACAACTTTAAAGTTCGTAATTGAAGAATTGGGTGGTGGATTTAAAGAAGATATCAAAGCAATGCACATAGGAGGACCACTTGGCGGTTTAGTTCCAGTATCAAAAATAAATGATTTAAAAATCAGTTTCGAAAGTTTTCAAAGCAATGGATTTTTATTGGGTCATGCTTCTGTGGTTTGTATTCCACAGCATTTTCCTTTGATAAATTATCTTGCGCATTTATTTCAATTTACAGCCCACGAAAGTTGTGGCAAATGTTTTCCATGCCGAATAGGAAGCACTCGTGGATATGAAATGATAGAAAATGCAATTTCTAATAATGAAAAAATGGACAGAACCTTGTTAAATGATTTATTAGAAACGCTAGAAATTGGTTCTTTATGTGCTTTAGGCGGCGGTTTACCATTGCCAATAAAAAATGCGCTTCATTATTTTGAAGATGAATTGGCTGGGTATTTTGAATAAATTTTATAATAATAAAAAGCCACGAAAAATTCGCGGCTTTTTTTATAAAACAAAATAAAACTATTAATTATCCCAGAACACTTTTGAGTATAAAGTTGTACCTGATGGTGTATTTGGATTGTTGTTTGTCTCATCTTGAGGATAAAGAAAACGACGTGGAATATTTGAACCAGCAACTGGTGTCAAAACAGGATAGCCTGTTCTTCTCCAATCTGCAAAAGTTTCTGGTTGCATAAACATAGCAAAATATTTTTGTGTCATTACCACTTTCAATCTATCTTCAAGTGCATCCCAAACATTATAAGGCATTCCAGACATTGCTGCAGCCATGCCTGCAGTATCGCCAAGCACTTTCATGTATGACATTGCTACAGCTTCGTTCAACACATCGCCTGCGGTTGCATCTCCATTTCTTGCTGCAATTTCAGCTTCGATAAATTTCAACTCTACACTGTTAATAAAGCTAATTGGAGCTTGTGGATTTGATAACAATCCTAACCAACTTGCATCTGAAGTATCTAAAATACTATAAACTCTAGCGTCTCCATTAGCTTCCATCAAATTTGAAAATGTAGTGCCATAAAAATTGATATCGCCATAGCGCTGATCTATGAATTGAGATATTGGGTTTGAACTTGGTGATTGAAACACTAATTCTGCATCAATGCCATTTGCTAATATTATTTCAGCAGAAGCTTTTGCATATTCTTTTGTATGTAAATACATTCTTGCTTTTGTTGCATGAGCAAATTCAATCCATTTGTTCATATCGCCACCAAACATTAAATCATCAGCACCTGGTACTTTTCCTGCATCAACTTGATTTGCTAATGCAATTCCTGCATCTAGCAAAGCATGAACACCTGAATAAACTGAAGAACCGGCATCATATTTAGGTTGTAAAATTTCAGGTCCTTGCAAAGCTTCTGTGAAAGGTATGTCATTGTACAAATCAACTAAAGTAGCATAAGTATATCCACTTAAAATTTTACAAGCTGCTTCATAGTGTGCCATTTTATTAGCATTTGCATATTTACCAGCTTTGTCTAAACTATTTAGACCTGAAGTATACCAACCATTCCAAAGGTTCGTAAAATCACTATTGGTATAAATATAATTGTCATAAGCAATCCATTGATTTCCTGCACCGCTTACTTGCTGAGTCATCAAAGCTGTATATCGAGCAACATCGCCACCTAAATAGTATGCAATATTTGCTTGAGCCGCAGGCAATAATAATGAAGGTATAGGATCATTTTGACTTGTTGGATCATCATTGAATTCTTCTCTTAAAAATTTCTTGCATGAACCAAATGTAATCACCATGGTTACTAGAAGAAAAAGGATATTTTTATTAAATTTCATATTTTTTATATTTTTATTTTTAGTGAATTAAAAGTTTACTTTAAGGTTAATGCCATAGGTTTTAGTTCCAGGATTGTTAAAATAGTCAAGTCCTTGAGCCTTGCCTCCACCAATTAAACTGGTTTCAGGATCAACACCTTTGTATTTAGTCCATAAAATTAAATTACGACCTACAAATCCAGCAGTGATGCTTTTTACATATTTTACGTTTTCCAATATTTTTGGTGTAAATGTATACGATAAACCTACTTCACGCAATCTTGTCCAAGAGGCATCTTCTACAAATGGTTCATTTACCGAAAACCCACCACCAACATTTGAATAATAAGTTTCATCAAGTGGAATGGCAGTTGTATTAGATTTACCATATCCAGGTACTTCATTATTATTTTCATCATAATGATAAATTTTTCCATCTGCACCAATATGTCCCATCAAACCTTCAAAAACTTTTGTTTCAGTATCTCTAGTTTCTGTTTCTTTAGCCATACCAAATGTTGCTAATGCCCCTCTAGTTCCGTTCCAAATTACACCGCCTTGACGAGTGTCAATTAAAACAGATAAACCGATGCCTTTGTAATTAAATACATTATTAATACTTCCTAACCAATCTGGCAATACAGAACCTAGATTTTTTTGAACAGAAGAAACTATTGGATTTCCTTCATTTCCTGGTTCATCGCTGATTAATAAATTACCATTTGCATCTCTTTCATATGCTTGACCATAAAATATACCATATTGACCATCACGTACTACCACTTGAGAGCCTTCAAAACCATTTAAAATGATTTGTTCTACACCATCTGCTAGTTTTTTAACTGTAGTTCTGTTACGGCTATAATTTGTAATTATGTTCCATGTAAAATCTCTTTTTTTAATCGGCATAAAAGTCATTTGCAATTCATGACCTTTATTTTGAATTTCTCCGGCGTTAGTAAAAAATTCTGCATATCCAGAAGAACGAGCTAAAGGAACATTTACAAAAATATCTTTAGTTAAACTATTATAATAAGTATAATCCACACCTATTCTATTTTTAAAAAATCTCAATTCCGTACCTAATTCAAACGTTCCAGTTTTTTCTGGGTTTAAATCTGGATTATAGAGTCTGCTCGATTCTTTTATTACTTGACCATTAATTGGTGAAGGATTTCCATCTGTCCAGCCATCGGCTACACTTGATGTAATATATCTTGTTGAAGTGCTTTGTACTGGAGGATTTTGTCCTGCAGTGGCATAAGACGCTCTAATTTTACCATATGTAAATTGTTTATTTTCAATTTGGAATGCATCGCTAAAAATGAAAGAGCCAAAAACACTACCATAAAGATTTCCTTTATAATTTGGCCAAAAACTAGTAGCATGCTCAAGACGAGCTGAAGTTCCTAAGTATAAAAATGTTTTGTAGCCAACTTTTACTTCACCATACTCACTCATTCTTCTATATACATAATCAGATTCAGCACGTTGAGTAATATTTTGAGCATTATTTAAGTTATATAATCTATCTACTAATAAATTATCACCACGAACATAGTTACTTAAAAACCTTTCAGACATTATGTTTTGGCCAAGTAAGATATCTAAATCCCATTCTTTATTTATGTATGGTTTAATAGTTGCAATTATGTCATTATTAAAACGTTGAAAATTCTCCGCTCTTGTAGATACTCTTCCAGTAGCTGGAATTTGAATAGTTTGTGTACCAAAATTTTGTTGGCTATTAGTGGTATAAAAATCGCCACCTAATCTATTTGTTAAAGTCAACCATTTATTTACAGTATAATCCATAGTTAAATTTCCAAGCATACGATTTGTTTTATCCGTATAAAGATTCTCATTTATGGTATAATATGGATTATCATATACACCATATCCTCTATAAGAACGCATTGAACCATCTGAGAATAAAAATGCGGAATCATTTTTCCAAGCATCGCTATATCCATTTGTATTATCAAAATTTATTGGATTTCTTAATAATCCTAACATGATACCTGCAAGGTTTGAACCTTGTTGAACATAAGTGCCTTGTGTATTTGTGTAATTTATACCGGTACTTACTGTTAAATTTTTGCTTGCTTGTGTTGAGGCATTTATATTAATAGTATTTCTTTTCAATTCACTATTATGAACAACACCTTTTTGATTTAAATTTCCAAAAGAAACTCTTAATGAAGATTTATCTGTAGCTGTATTTAATGAAACGGTATTGTTCCAAGTAACACCAGTTGTAAAAAAATCGCCTACATTATCATATGGAGTAAATTTTGTTTTTGCTGTTGGATCACTTTTGCCTACTAAATAACCATTTTTATCCCATTTATAATATTGTCCATCTCTATACATGGTATCGCCAAGAGGACCCCAACTTGTTCTACTATGGCTTGGGTTATTTGCATTCTTTGGAATATTTAATAATCCACCAGAACCTTGTAAGTATTGATCTTGCAATTCAGGCAATTTATTTACTTTATCCCATGTAACTGAAGAATTTACAGAAACACCAACACCACCTTTATTAGTCCCTTTTTTGGTTGTAATCATGATAACTCCATTTGAACCACCAGAACCATATAATGCAGTTGCCGCTGGCCCTTTTAAAACTGAAACATTTTCAATATCATCAGGATTAATATCCAATCCTCTAAATCCACCAGAAATATTTGATAATACATTATTTGTAGATTCATCTGGATCGCCAATAGTACTTGCACTCATATCAATAGGTACACCATCAACTACTAAAAGTGGTTGTGTATTTAATTCAAATGAATTAATACCACGAAGCTGAATAAATGCATTTGCTCCTGGTGTACCAGAAGAATTTGTAATTTGCAATCCTGCAACTTTACCAGTCAAAGCAGTCATTGCATTACCATTTTGTCCTTGCGTAATAACATCTTCTTTTACCGTTGTAGTTGCATAAGAAAGCGTTCTTTTTTCTTTTTTAATACCAAAAGCAGTAACTACAGTTTCTTTAATTTTATTTACATCCGACGCTAGTTTTATTACAACTCCATCTTCTGCGCTTTTAGTCATTTTTTTCATGCCAATAGCAGAAATACTTAAGGTACTTCCCGATTCTGCATCAACTTTAAAATTTCCATTAAGGTCAGAAACCGCACCTTTGTTTGTACCTTCAACTCTTACCGTGGCACCAACTACTGGTTGACCTGTTTCATCAAGGATTTTTCCTCGAATTGATTGTGTTTGGGCAAATGTTGTTTGTACAAGTAAAAACAACAATGCTGTAAATAACAAAAGGGTTTTTTTCATAGTTTTTTGTTTTTTAAGTGAATTTTATGATAAATGTATGTTAATTGGCATAAAGGTAACATATTAAATGAAAAAAAATAACATTTAAATAAAAAAAAATAAAAAAAGCACCCAAATATATTAAATAAAAAAATATTCATTTTTTTTTAAGCTGATTATCAGTTGTTTTTAAATTTGAACACTAAAAAAGTTGTTTTTATCAAAAATAAAGTTTTATCTTTGCGCTCCTTAAAAAAAATAGAAAACAAGAAAATTTAATTTATGAAATTTACAAGTTATAAAACCAAGTTTGCAAACAAACAAACACACCAAGCTGAGTGGTTTATTTTTGATGCAGATGGAAAAACAGTTGGACGTCTTAGTACAGAGATTGCAAGCATATTAAGAGGTAAACACAAGCCTACATATACACCACATGCAGATGCTGGAGATTATGTAATTGTGATTAACTCCTCTAAATTAGTATTTACTGGCAATAAAGCTGAACAAAAACAATACATTACTTATTCAGGATATCCAGGAGGTCAAAAATTAGAGTCTGCAAAAAATTTATTAGCTCGTCGTCCAGATGCAGTTATCGAACGAGCTGTAAAAGGT
>JAGNRR010000208.1 GCA_017988595.1 Chitinophagaceae bacterium | reverse complement strand
CCTTGTAATATTCAAATTGAATATTACAAGGTAAATTATGAGAAATTCAGAAGGTATTTTTTAATAAAAATGGATAATCCCACTATTTTCACACCATTATCTTTATCATAATCAAGTGGTTCTGGAATTATAATGAATCCAGTTTTTGATTTTAAATTTTCCATACTTTGATAAAATCCTCTTGATAAATTGGGCGAATTACTATATTTTATTTCTACACAAGCCACTATTTGGTGTCCTCTGCACAATACGAGGTCGCATTCGGCGCCTACCTGTGTGCGATAAAAATACATATCCAACCTGTCTTGTTTGGCATATTTTATTTGGGTTATTGCATATCCTTCCCACGATGCGCCAAGCGAAGGGTGGTTCAATAATTCAGTATGATGGTTGATATTGAGTAAAAAGTGTAAAATAACCTTACATTTAAAAAATGCTTTTTGGAAAATATTTTTGCATAAAAAAGTAAGAGAGAAAAAATCGTTTGTTTTTGTCATACAAATCCATTGCATTAGTGGTTTCGGCTGGTGAGGACACCAACTGATAGAAAAAACCACTCAGTGGCTACATCTCCGACATCTAGATAGCGGTAAGCATTTAATAACACTCGTCCAAAAATAAACTTCGAAAAAAATTTGCATATTGATAACTTTTGAGTTAACTTTGCAAATTGAATACTGAAAGACATATCATTTTCCACAAACACTATTTCGTCGACTTCTATTTGGAGCAGACCGAAAAAGTGCAAGAAAAAATTGAATATGTTTTCAAGATTTTGAGAACCGTTCAAAATGTTCCTAAAAAATTCCTTGACCATATGACGGGAATCGATGGACTTTATGAAATTAGAATTGAATTTGAAAGTAACATTTATCGAGTATTTTGTTGCTTTGACAAAGGAAATTTAGTGGTTTTATTTAACGGATTTCAGAAAAAATCTCAAAAAACACCGAAAAAAGAAATTGAATTGGCTTTGAAACTTAAAGAGGACTATTTTAACGCAAAAAAGAAAAAGGAATGAACAAAGGAAACATCAAAAATGCTAAAAACTTTGACGAGTTATTAGACATTAAATATGGAAAAATAGGCTCTGAAAAACGTGACATTTTTGAAGAGAAAGCACAGTATTTTGTAATTAGCGAAATACTGAAAGAAGCACGTAAAGAAGCGAATATGACACAAGAACAACTAGCCGACAAAGTAGGAACTAAAAAAAGTTATATTTCTCGACTTGAAAATGGAAAGTGCGATATTCAACTTTCGACACTTTATAGAATTTTTGAATTTGGACTTGGAAAACGAGTAAATTTAATGTTCGGATAAGTACACCAACCGATAGATAATTGACGTTTTATCATTTAACAAAAATATTAATTATTATTGTAAAATTCAAATACTATTTGAATTTTACAAGGTAAAATAAGAATGTATTGCGCTTTAAAAATTTTCATGTTATTTTTTTTATATTTGTGATATGGATAAATTTTACACTTCATTTTGAATATTTTAATCCTCAATTATGAATATCCGCCTTTGGGTGGTGGAGCTGGTATTGTTACACAACAATTAGCCGAATTGCTTGCCAAGCAGGAGAATAAAGTAGTAGTGCTTACCACTTGGTTTTCGGGCGAACCAGAATTTCAAATTGAAGGAAATTTAACCATTATAAGATTAAGATCTAAAAGAAAGCTTACCTATCAATCAAATCCTTTGGAAATGTTGTCTTGGATGCGAATGGCCAAAAATTATATTGATAATTTTGTGGATGATTTTAATTTTGACATTTGTTTGGCCAATTTTACCCTTCCAGGTGGTGAAGTGGCATTGCATTTAAAGAAAAAAAGAAATATTCCATTTGTGGTTTTATCACACGGACATGATATTCCTTGGTTTCATCCAAAACAAATGTTTTTTTGGCATACTTTGTTTTATTTTAAGATAAAACAAATTTTAAAATTATCTTCAGCAAACATCCTTTTGACCCCGCAAATGAAGGACATTGCTGATAGTTTTATTGGAAAAGGGCATAGTGATAAAAATATAATTATTCCCAATGGTTTGGAGTTTTTGAATTTTAGGAGAGGATTTAATGGAGAAGAAACAGAAATTAAGGCTCTTTTTGTAGGTAGATTGGTGGAGCAAAAAAATCCATTAATAGTTGTAAAAGCATTTGAAAAATTGCAAAAAATTAATTTGCCGATTAGCCTAAAAATTATAGGTGATGGCAAATTGAAAGAAGAAATAGAAAATTATATTTTCCATAATCAAATTCAGAATATAAAAATATTAGGTCGGATGAGCCAGAGTGAGGTAATACAAGAAATGCAGAATGCTCATTTGCTTATTGCCCCAAGCAAAGCAGAAGCGATGTCGATGAGTATATTGGAAGCAATATCTTGTGGAATGTATGTTTTGGCTTCCAATATTAGTGGAAATAAGGAGTTGATTATGGACGGGTTTAATGGATGTTTTGTAAAGGAAGAAGTAGATATTATTGAAAAGATAAAGTTGTTTTATAATGAAAAGTTCACCAAAAACTACCAGTATCCTGAAGAATTATTTAAATACTTGAATCAAAAGTATGCTTGGGAAAAAACGGTTTCAGACTATAAAGAATTATTTGAAAGAATTATAAGCAAAGATAAGTAAAACCAATTAGTTGATTTTTTCCAATGCTGATTTACCCTTTAAATCTCCGTTATTGTTATAATACTCAAAGATTTGAGCCTTTAAATCAGGTTCGTAATAGCCCTTTTTAAAAGCAATTACATAACTTTTAATCGCTTTTACGGTGTCGCCCATTACCAAAAAAGTGTTTCCATCATCTCTGAATGGAATGTATGAATTAGGTTTTACTTTTTTTAATAAATTATTGGTTTCAAATGCACTTTTATATGCCTTAATTTGTCGCTGTGTTTCGTTTAATTCAGTATAAACTCTTTCTTCTAATGGGCTTATTTTTATGTATTTTTGGTAATAGAAAATAGAGGAATCATATATTTCATAATTTTTGTACATAACGGCTAAAAGATAAATAGTGTTTGCTTTATTGGTATCTAAATGGTAAGCCTCCTTAAGCGACGAAATTGCATTGGTTTTTTCACCTTTCATTCCTTGTATTTTCGACAAAGTGGCTAATAATTCGGCATCTCTCATTTCACTTAGACCTTTATTGGAAAATTTTAATGATTCATCAATTAGCATTTTTTGGGTATTTATATCACCACTTAACTGTGCCTGAGCTAATTTTCTTTCGGCGGCTACTCTGTTAGCCACTAC
>JAGNRR010000207.1 GCA_017988595.1 Chitinophagaceae bacterium | reverse complement strand
ATAATAATTAAGTCAATAAAATATCAACAAAACCTTTACTTAATTTTGGTTAACATAAAAAATACTGAACAAAATTTTATTTTTTATCTTGACATAAAAACAGATAAAATTATAAATTATAAATAAGTCTTTAGATCAATAAAAAATAATTAGTAAATCCAATTAAAAAAATAATGAATAAACTTATTCTGATACTTTTTAGTTTTTCAATATTGGGTTGTCACACCTATAATCATTCTGATTTATTTGACAAAGAATTAAAAAAGAGGAATAAAGAACCATTAAGTAAAATTATAATTTCACATCAATCTTGTACTGAATGCCTTGATGCCTATATTGAAAAAGGAAAAGTATTTGTACCATTAGACTTAAAGCAATTTTATGGTGATACATTAATAAATAGAGATGTTATATTAGTTGGTAATTTTCCATTAGATTTGTTAGATATTAATAAAAAATTCGAAATTCAAGGAAAATTAATTTTAAATGACAAAAACAATTTAACTTGGTCTAATGCTCCTATTTTTTATGTTATAAATTGGAAAAAAATAAACCCCAAAAAATAAAGTTAAAGCTGGAGGCACAAATTAAAAGTTCAGGCACTTCAAATAATTTTATAGGACCTTTAAAATATTAAAATGAAACTTGCAAAAATTATATATATAATATTAAAATTAATTATTACTTTAAGTAGTTGTTATGCAATGTTTTTTGCAATTGCTTTTAATATGTTATCAAAAGATAAATTAGACATAATTATTGCAGATAATTTTTGGAATTTCTTTTTTTTAAAGATTTTGATAGGTATTATAATTGGCTTAGTATTTTTTTTACTATCAATTTTGATTAATCTTATATTTAGAAATATTCACGATATTCAAAAAAAAACTATTATTAAATTAGCAATAGTTGAGCTCTTATTTTGCATAATTTTTGCTATGATTTCTACAATAATAATTTTTGGGTAAATTAGCATAATTTATATGATTGCTATTATAAAATAAATCGAATTTGAACAATAAGTTAGATATAATGAGACAAAATTTAAAAATATTATGTTTAATACTTATTATTCAGTCCTGCACAAATACAGCTGAAGATAAAATTTCAAAATTTATTGATAAAAGCAAGGAAATTGATTTTATAAAACTAAAAAATAAATCATTCAGTCGAAGAGGAAATGATTTTAATGGAAATAATATATTGTTTGTTTTTAAGGATGGAAACGATTGTGGATTTATAAGATTCCTTTTAAGAAAAAAAACTAATGAAATAATAAGCAAAGAAAATGTTTATCAAAAATTCAATTGTTATATCGATTCTACATTTGTTAAAATTGAAGATGTAAAATCTTTTATAACCTTAGGCATTTCACATTTAAGTATAGATAGTAACTTAAATTCTTATGTAAAATTTTCATTTGAAGAAGGCTCTCCAGATTTAATAAAAGTTGAAGATAAAAAATTACTACAAGAAATAAAAAATAAAAAATGGATAAATATTAAAGATAATTGGTTCAAAATGCCATAATCTAAAATTACATTTTAATTTTCAAAAACAAAAAAGGGATATACAAATTGCATATCCCTTTTTAATATAAATTCTTTTTCCACCCTACCCCATTGTCTTGGCATCTTCCAAAAACTTAGCCAAGCCAATATCGGTAAGTGGGTGTTTTAAAAGTCCCAAAATGCTATCCAAAGGACAAGTGCACACATCGGCACCCGCTTCGGCACAACGTACAATGTGCAAGGAGTTTCGGATAGAAGCGGCTAATATTTCGGTTTCAAAACCTTGTAAATGATAGATTTGTGCTATTTGTGCTATTAAATCTACGCCATCCCAATTGCCATCATCTATTCTGCCAATAAAAGGCGACACATAAGTGGCACCTGCTTTGGCAGCCAAAATAGCTTGCCCTGCGCTAAACACCAAGGTGCAATTTGTTTTTATACCATTGTCCGTAAACCATTTTATGGCTTTGATGCCGTCTTTTATCATCGGCACTTTTACTACAATATTTTTATCCAATGCAGCCAATATTTTTCCTTCAGCTACAATTTCGTCAAACGTGGTGGAAAAAACTTCGGCACTAACCGGTGCGTTTACAATATCGCAAATGGTTTTGTAATGTGCATTTATTGCCGCTGTTCCTTTTACACCTTCTTTTGCCATCAAGGTTGGATTGGTGGTTACACCATCCAAAATACCCAATTGGTGGGCTTCTTTGATTTGTTCTATATTGGCTGTATCGATAAAAAATTTCATAATTTGGTTTTTGATTAAAAATTAAAGGTTGAAGATAATAGAAAATAATATGCTATTACAATAAATGAAAATGTAATTTCTTAAATCCTAAAACATTTCCAATGCAGAGAAGAAATAGCTTGCTTCAATAGCCGCATTTTCGTCGCTATCGCTACCGTGTACTGCGTTTTCGCCAATACTGGTTGCAAATAATTTACGAATAGTGCCTTCGGCAGCTTCTGCAGGATTTGTAGCACCTATCAAGGTTCTAAAATCAGCCACTGCATTATCTTTTTCAAGAACTGCTGCTACAATAGTGCCGCTGCTCATAAATGTGCAAAGCTCGTCGTAGAAAGGTCTTTCGCTATGAACTGCATAAAAACCACCTGCTTTTTCTTTAGAAAGATGTAGCATTTTCATGGCTTTGATACGGAATCCGCCTTCGTTTATTTTTGCTAAAATAGCACCAATGTGTCCGTTTTTAACCGCATCGGGTTTTATCATGGTAAATGTAATATTCGACATAAATTTATTTTTTTTGCAAATGTATTGCGCAAGCCTTTAAAAAACATCCTTGTTTTTATATTAAAATGTTATAGAAAATGAAAAATATTATTTTTACTACTTTTTTTGGCTTTTATTAGCATGTTTGAATTTACCTTTGGCAGCTTGTAATGAAATCGATATTAGAATTTTTACCCCATTTATCTAGTCCCCAAAAAGTGCTCATCACGCATCATTATAATGCAGATGGCGATGCCATTGGATCATCCTTAGCACTTTATTTATTTTTAAAAAAAAGAGGACATGATGTTTCGGTCATCAGCCCCAATCCTTTTCCTTCTTTTTTGCAATGGATGCCTTCGGCAAAAGATATTCTTGTTTTTGAAAAAGATACTACCCTTGCAACTCAAAAAATAAACGAAGCAGACATTTTATTTTCTTTAGACTATAGTAATTTTTCCAGAACAAAAGTGATGGAAAAAACCTTGCTAGAAAGTAAAGGAACAAAAGTGTTAATTGATCATCATTTGCATCCAAGCGCTGATTTTGAATTTGGCGTAAGCCTTCC
>JAGNRR010000206.1 GCA_017988595.1 Chitinophagaceae bacterium | reverse complement strand
GTATTTCCTAGTTCTGGTTTGTTTCTAATGTTGCAAAAACCATCATTGTCATTAATAATTGCAAATTGTCCAAAAGATAATTTGGAAAGAAATATTAACATTAAAAGTAAAAATGTTTTCATCCTGTTTTGGGTTCTGCAAAATAGCCACTAACGTGTTTGTGTATGGCTCGTTGCGGAAAATCAGCTATGATTTTCCGCTTCGAACCAAAGATAGCAAATTGCAATGAATTTCGATTAAGGAATTCAGCCGCAATGAGCTATACACGGTGTTGTGGTGCGTTTTTTTCTTTGTTTTATTACTTTCAGGTTTTTAATTTATTTACCGTTTTTTCATTAATAGATTTTCATATAATTCCGAAATTAGTAACCCTAAAATAATCAGAGTTGCTCCCAGATAGCCAAAACTACTTATTTTTTCACCTAACATAATAAAAGCAAAAAGTGCGGCAAAAATTGGTTCAAAAGAAAAAATTATTACAGCTTTTGTTGGCGTAACATCTTTTTGAAATTTGGTTTGAAGTGCAGTCGCGATTAATGTTGCAAATATTGATGTATAAACAATTGCAAAAATCAAATTTCGACTTAATTCAATTTTGACAGGTTCTAAATTTGTTACAGAAAACACAAACAAAGATATTCCTGAAAGAAATGCAGTTGTTACAAATTGCAAAAAAAGGAGTACCCAAAAATCGTGTTTCAGCGTTTCAATATCCAAGTAGATAATATAAAGTTCAAAAAAAAGAGCACTTGTCAAATTTAAGGCATCTCCCAAATTAACGTTGGAACCGATATCATTAAATAGGTTCAAAATAGAAGAACCGCTACTGGATAAAAAGCTTAATCCTATTAAAACCAAGACAGTACCAATTAGTACACCTTTTGTCGGCTTTCTTTTTTTAATCATAACTTGCATAAGCGGAACCATTATAACGGCAGTTCCTGTTAAGAATCCTGATTTAGTCGCAGTTGTAAACTTTAATCCAAAAGTTTGAGTTGCAAATTCGACACATAATAATGTTCCTAGAAATACACCGGCTAAAATATTTTGCTTAGTAAAAACTTTGTCTTTCATAAATGGGAGCAAAATTATTCCGGCAATGCCAAATCTGATTGCTACAAAAGCCATTGGTGAGATATCATTTATTGCGTCTTTTATTATTGCAAAAGTTCCACTCCAAAGAAGTGCAACTATAAGCAAAATAATTTCTGATTTGTATTTAATTTTATTCGTCATCATTTTGAGTTTAAATTTAAAAACCATAAAGTCAGTTTGATGCCCTTTAAAAGTCAAGTGCAAAAAAAGATTGAATTTTAGAAATTTTTTTGTGCTATGCTTTAGGCATAATTTTTACCATTTACCATTTTAAAAGTGGTAGAATAATAAATTGCGTTTTAGTCAAAGTGCTAGTTTGTCTGTCAACAGCAAAGGATTAAAATGTGAGAATAAAATTTACATTTTTGAAGTAGAGTTTTGAATTTGTTATTAGTTATTTTTAATGCACCACAACGGTCTTGTGTATGCGTCGTGGCGGCGTTTAGTCGCCATGATCGTCATACACTTTGTTATCAGATGTTACTTTTATTTTTGATGATTTAGCTTGAAGCAAAACTGTCATAATATTCTAATATCGGTAGTTCATTATTTAATGATATTTTCTCTTTATCTAAATGACCATATTTAAATTTTCTACTTCTTTGATCATCTAAAAAACATTTAAAAAGTTCAATATCTTTTCCTATAACTAAGTCTCTGATTTCAATAATTTCTTCTATCGGAGTTCTAACACCAAAAATTATAGAAGTAATAAAATCATCTCTAAGTGGAATATATCTCTTCTCACCACACCATGTACCAAACTGGTCTGCAAGAACTAATCTCCATTCATTTTCATATTTCCAATCAGTATTTTTAACTAACACAGTTTTTACCAGAGAAACCAAATAATCCATTGGATTTAAAAATCTATCGTATAATTTAATAGAGGGTGTATTATCATCATAGATAACTTTCCTTACACTTAATTTTGATACATTATCCATTGTTGTAAAGTTATATTGGACACAAACTCCTTTATATTCATCAGCATAATGTGCCCAAAGTAATTGGTTGTCATAATTTTCTATAAAGCATAGAATTTTTGTACACATTTTTTGCTCTTCAAAAAGTTGAATGAAGAAATCTCCACAAAATGCTTTCATTTTATGGACTAATTCATTTGAATTCATTTTTAAAATATCATTTACAATTTTATCTGCTGGGCCAACTTCTTTAAGAAACCCCCTTTTGTCCAATTCGTTTATTAACTTAATTGCGTCATCTTGTGAAATTGAATAATCGAAAATTGGTTGAAAATCAAAAATGTCATTCATTTTAGCAGGTGTTTGAATGAATATTTGCTTCTCTTGTAAAACTTGTTTTATTCTTTTAGTTGATTGAAATCTGTATAAGAATGACGGAATTTTTATATCAAATTGATTCATCATTCTATAAGATTCTTCAGGAGTAGGCATATTTTTAATTCCTGCCGCTTTCAACATTTTTTCAAAAGTATCCTTGTCTATGATTGGTTCCATTCTAATTTTTTAATATCTGATAACGTCTAGTACTGGCGCAGTCACCGCCCATTACTGACTATTAATTTTTAACCCACTGGATTTGGCGGTGATTGTCGTCCAGTACATTGTTATAGCATGTTATTAATTCTATCACCTTTTATTATTATTTGGGTTCATTTTTTTTTATCGTTTGTTTTCAATTGATTGGAATGAGATTTGTTGGGATTTTTCAAAGCATCGGTCTTGGTTTGTTCGGGAGTTTGTTGTTGCAGAAGGTTCTGAAATTGATTATAATTCAACCGTAAGATCACTTCTGCTTGTTCACCTTGCTTTAAGTTTGATTCTGATGACGGTTCAGATTTCGTATTGGAAGGTTTTAGAAAATTGACCCAATCTGGAATTTGTGCGAACACTCCTAAAAATATGGATATAACAGCAATTTTAAAATTAACTTTTGATGATTTTTTAAGTTCTTCAACTTCTAAAAATTTTTCAAGTGCTAAACAAGCATCACCAGTCATTACAAAATTGCATGTTGGATGCTCATTTATTAAATTTTCAGGCGTTGGTGCTGGTTTATTATGAGCAGTTGCATGGTAGAAGTTGTCGCAGAAGAATTTTTTAATTGCAAGTGTTGAACTGCCCTCTCATGATTTATGTTGACAACAAGTCGTTAACTTATAACAACGATGTGGAAAACGTAAAGTTAAAAAAATAATATTAGACTCTATCTTTGAATCGACGATTATGTGAAGCGGCATCAAG
>JAGNRR010000036.1 GCA_017988595.1 Chitinophagaceae bacterium | reverse complement strand
ATGCAGATGGGGACAACGATTATTTCTTACCAAGACAATTATTAAGCGCTGGTTTAACAGCATTTAAAATGGATATTTTTAATCGTTGGGGGGAATTAATTTACAGCACCTCATCTATAGATGGACGAGGATGGGATGGAAATTTTAATGACACAAAACAACCAATGGGTGTATATATATATGTTGTAAATGCTGAATTTAAAAACAAAGTAAAACGAACATTTCAAGGAAATGTAACCTTAATCAGATAAAATCAATTAATTATGAAAAAACTATTATTAATCTGTTCAATTTTATTATTTACTAATATACTAAAAGCACAATTGCCCGATTGTGCTGGAGTAGATTCAAATAAAGTATTTAATCATACAAATGGAATAATGAGGTATGACCCTACCCTGCCAATTTCTGGAACCAATCCGAGTGCATTTGCTGCAAATGGCGGTGGTGGAGGACTTTCTATTAGTCAAAATCTAAATGGCGGTCCAGCATCTCCTACATTTTATTCAACAATTGGAGGGTTGTATTATTATTATGATGGAGCAACATGGATTTCAACTGGTCATACATCAACTTCAGTTAACCCAGGTGGAGGAATGGCAAATATTTTTTCGATAATTGGTGGTTCTGGACAAATTTATAAATACGATGGCACTGGTCCAAATACATTATTAACCACAGTTCCTGGTTCTGGTCCATATGATGTAGAAACCGATGTAAATGACAATTGGTATGTATTAAGAACAAATGTCACACCGGGAAGTATCTTACAATATGATCCAGGTGGAACATTATTAAATACGATTACTGTAAATGCTAATCCAATTCAAACTGCTGGTGGTGGATTTGCAATGGTTGGAAACTTAGTAGTTGCCTGTTTTAACACAAGTCCAAGCATTTATACAGGAACTATAGTTGCAAATGCTGTAACACTTGCTCCAATTGGTTCATTTTCGGCATCAGATATGGCAACTTGTCCTGCAAGTAATTTTGCAGCTCCACCTAATGCTGCATTTTCTTTAAGTCAATCTTCAATTTGTGCAGGCGACTGTATAACTGTAACTGATTTAAGCTCTGGCGCACCAACTAATTGGTCTTGGTCTTTTCCAGGTGGAAATCCATCTACAGCAACGGGACAAGTTCCTCCAACAATATGTTATAATACACCAGGAACTTACACACTAACTTTAATTGCTACGAATGCAGTAGGATCTGATACTGCAGAGGAAATACTTGTTGTAGTTCCATTTCCTACAGCTTCTATAGTTGGTAATTTAACAATTTGTGAAGGTCAATCTACCACATTAACTGCAAATCCAATAAATGGAGTTAACTATCTATGGAATACCACAGATATTAGTCAATCAATTACAGTTTCACCTACTGTAACTACTACATATACTGTTTATGTTGAAAATGGATTATGTAGTGATTCTGCTGTTGCAACAGTAACAGTAATAAGTGTAAATGCAGATTTTGATTTTGATATACATCTTGGATGCGAAAACGATACTGTTATTTTTACAAATCTTTCAACAGGAAATAATTTAAGTACTTGGCAATTTGGTGATGGTTATTTTTCAGGAAGTACAAATCCTACTCACATTTATCTTACTCAAGGTATTTATAATGTTACTTTGATTGCTGGATTTAGCCCATGTGCTGATACTATTTCTAAAACTATAAATGTACTTCATCCTATAAGAGCTGATATGGCTAGTACTTTAGATTCAATTTGTTTAACAAACTCATTAATTAAAACAAGTGCAGCTAGTCTTCCGCTTTATCCTGGTGTTAAACATACTTGGATTTGGGGAGATGGAAATATAAGTTCTGGTTTATTACCTACATTTGGCTTAGCCCAAAATCATCAATATACAGCACCAGGAACTTATAATATTATTTTAATTGTTGAAGATACTCTAGGCTGTATTGACTCTACATTTGGAACTGTTTATGTTGAGGATACTTCTTCGGCAGATTTTATTTTAAATCCAGAAAAAGTATGTGTCGGAAGTCCAGTTTATTTTTACGAAACCATGTCTCCAGAATTTAAAAATTTTACTTGGGATTTTGGAAATGGACCACAAGATAATAATAAACACAATCCAACATATACATGGCAAACTCCTGGAATTTATAACGTAAAACTTTCAGTAGTTTATCCAATTTGCGGAAATATTGATGTCGTAAAACCTGTTGAAGTATTTGCCTATTCAAATGTAAATTTAGGACCCGATACTATGTTTTGTCCAGACATAACACAACCCATTTCTTTGTTTAATATTAATAACCCTAGTGAAATATTAAAATGGAGTACTGGAGAAAATTCGCCATCAATAACAGCTTTAAAAGAAGGTATTTTTTGGGCTACTGGAACAAATGAAATTTGCTCTAGCACTGATACTATTCAAATATTTAGAGATTGTTATTTAAACATCCCAAATGCATTTACACCAAATGCCGATGGCGATAACGATTATTTTTTACCACGACAATTATTAAGTGCAGGATTAACTTCATTTAAAATGGATATTTTTAATCGTTGGGGAGAATTAATTTTTAGTACAACATCATTGAATGGACGAGGATGGGATGGAAAATATAATGATGTGCCTCAACCAATGGGTGTATTTGTTTATGTGATTAATGCAGAATTTAAAAATAAAGTAAAACGTACTTTCCAAGGAAATGTTACTTTGCTTAGATAAATTTTGAATTGAAATAACAGTAAAAGAAACAAGAGTTCTTAAAAAATAATTTACCTTTGAAGTAGCTAAATTATTAATTTATGAATTCAACTAGTGTCGTACCTAAAGTAGATTTAATCAATATAGGATTAATATTAATTTCATGTATTGCTGCTTTTATAGTTCCTTTTGAATTATTTTTATTTGCATATGGTGTTTTAGGACCCCTTCATTATCTTACCGAAATTTCTTGGCTTCATGATAAAAATTACTATTCAACAAATAAAAAAGATGTCATTCTATTAGTAATTATTACATTGATTCTTACAGTTGTATCTCTTAAAAATGTTTTAGGGTTAGAAGATTTAAATGTACCAGGTTATTATATCAACCGTTTAATTTATATTTCATTTGCTAGTGCATTATTTTTTACATTTATCAAAAATAATTTTTTGAAAATTGTAGGAGTGGTATTAGTAATTTTACTTTCAGCCATAAGCGATAATTACACTTTATTTTTTTCTATCTTCTTACCCACGCTAATACATGTATTCTTATTTACATCACTTTTTATGCTATATGGCGCATTAAAATCAAAATCAAAAACAGGCGTTTTAAGTGTTGCCATTCATGTACTTTGTCCATTTTTATTATTTTATTTATTTCCCGGAAAAATTGGAATTGAAGTGACCAACTATGGCAAAGAAGCATACAATAATTTTTTAGGTTTAAATGTAGAAATGCTTAAACTTAGTAATCAAGCCAATTTTACAAGCCAATCACAACTTTTTGATACTGTTTATCATTCCACAACTGGTGTTGCAATTATGAGATTTATTGCTTATGCATACACCTATCATTATTTAAATTGGTTTTCGAAAACTGAAGTAATTAAATGGCATAAAGTGCCTAAAAAAAGATTAATAATTATTGCAATTGCTTGGGCAGTATCTTTAATTCTTTATGGAATAGATTATTCTTTAGGTTTTAAATGGCTCTATTTATTGAGTTTTATGCATGTTCTTTTAGAATTCCCATTAAACTATGTTTCCTTTGTAGGCATATTCAAAGAATTAAGAAATTTCACATTGAAAACAACTCCATCTTAAAATGAACAAAACACTACTCATTATTTTGTTATTTATTTCTATAAAAATAAATGCACAACAAAGCGCATATTATCAAAATGCATTAGGCAAAAATGGTACAGTTCTACAAGACGAATTACACAATATTATAAAAAATCACAATTATCAAATTTGGCCACTTTGGTCGCATTTTTACAACACTGACGAAAAATCTCCAAACCAAGTTTGGGATATTTACTCAGACATTCCTGGTGGAACAGCACCATACACTTTTCAATTTGGTGCTGATGAATGTGGTACATACACCAAAGAAAGTGATTGCTACAATCACGAACATGTTTGGCCCAAATCTTATTTTGGAGGCGATGTATATCCAATGCGTTCAGACTTGCATCATCTTTTACCCACCGATGGTTGGGTAAATAATAAACGAGGGAATTTTCCTTATGGAAAAGTTTCCAGCACATCATGGACTTCAGATAATGGTTCTAAACTAGGCACTTCTTCATCTTTTCCTAGCTATGGAAATGATGTTTTTGAACCCATAGATAGTTTTAAAGGCGATGTAGCACGTATTTATTTTTATATGGCAACACGCTACAAAACCGAAGATGCAGGTTGGCAAAATTGGCCCATGGCAAACCAATCGCAACTTACTCCAGCAGCCATTACTTTATTATTAAGTTGGCATCATTTGGATTCTGTTTCTCAAAAAGAACTTGATAGATACGATGCTGTTTTTGGTATTCAAAACAATAGAAATCCATTTGTAGATTATCCCATTTTTGCTGATTGTATTTGGGGAACCGCAGATTGCAAACCACTTTCTAATCCAATTTTAGAAAAACAAAAACTTGTTTTTTATCCAAATCCAGCAAATGATTATTTGTTTTTTGAAAACGAAAATGATTTTAATTATTCTATTTTTTCAATAGAAGGAAAAAAAATTGAAGAAGGAAAAATTGAAGGAAATAAAATTTCAATTGCTCATTTGCAACAAGGAAATTATTATTTGAAATGCAAAAATGCCCACACTACTTTTCAATCTATTTTTGTAAAAAAAGATTAATAAAAAATGTTTTTAGAATTAAAACAAGAAATCGAACAGCAACACAATGCCACTTTAATTGCAGTATCGAAAACACAGCCAATAGAAAAAATAAAAATGCTGTATGATAATGGACAAAGGCATTTTGGAGAAAATAAAGTGCAAGAAATGCTCGATAAAAAAGAGCAATTACCAACAGATATTTATTGGCATGCCATTGGACATTTGCAAAGCAATAAAGTAAAATATATAGTTCCATTTATTCACCTCATACATTCTGTAGATAGTTTTAATTTATTAAAAACTATAGAAAAAGAAGCCGCAAAAGTCTATCGTAAAATTTCAATTTTATTACAAATTCATATCGCCGATGAGGAAACAAAATTTGGATTAAATAAAAATGAACTTATCGATTTGCTCGAACATGTAATGGCACAAAAAGAAAATTTTTCGCATATTGAAATTTGTGGTTTAATGGGCATGGCATCATTTACCGATGATGAACATAAAATAGAACAAGAAATGCAAGGCTTGCAAAATTTATTTTTATTTATAAAAAATTCTTATTTCCCATTGAGTGCATCTTTCAAAGAAATTTCAATGGGCATGAGTAGCGATTACAAAATTGCACTCAAATGTGGTAGCACTTTGGTTCGTGTAGGAAGTTTACTTTTTGGAAAAAGAGATTAGGCATCTGTTTTCAATAAATCCGAAGTAGATACTTTTTCTAAATACAATTTTACATCGGCAATTAAATTTTTACAAAACGGTAAAAATGTTTCTGAATTTGAAATCACAAAAGGGGCAATTGGCTGAACGTAATTGTATGTTTTCGATTCCATTTCGGCACTTGGCGAAACCAATTGCACTTCTTTGCCTAGCCAAATAAATGAACTAAAAACAAATAAGGTGAAAAACATATATAGCAATGCTCCACTCAATTTATTTACCCAACCAAGAAACAATTTGCTTAATATTTTTTCTACAAATTTTACCAGCAATCTGGCCATAAAAAGTACGATGACAAATATTAAAATATAAGAAATTAGTAGCGTGTATTTACTTGTCAATATATTTTGATTAAACAAATATTGGGATAGCGAATGTGATAATTTTAATGACAATACACTGCCCAAAAGCACCGCCAACAAAGAACAAATTGCCCAAAGAAATCCTTTATTCCAACCTCTCCAAAATGCTAAAATGCAAAAAATAAGCACCAAACTATCTATTATCATAACAAATTAAAATTAAGCAAGTAAAGTTTTTACAAGTTGTGCTACTAGTTTTCCATCGGCTTTGCCTGCAAAAAATTTGCTTGCCACGCCCATTACTTTTCCTAAATCTGTTATTGATGAAGCACCAACTTCTGCGATAATTTTTTTAAGTTCAGCTGAAATTTCATCTTCGCTCATCTGTGCTGGCAAAAAACTTTCAATAGTTTCCAATTCTTGTTTTTCGATGATGGCTAAATCTGGGCGGTTTTGTTTTTCAAAAATCTCTAGGGATTCTTTTCGTTGTTTTGCTAGTTTTTGAAGAATTTTTAGTTCTTCTTCTTCTGTAATTTCACTGGTTTTTGCAGCCGATGTTTTTGCCAAAAGAATTGCCGCTTTTATAGCTCTCAAACCACGAAGTGCCACATCATTTTTAGCAAGCATAGCTTGTTTTATTTTTTCGTTTATGGTTATTTCTAACGACATGATATTTTTTTTTAGTTTAAAGTTTTAAATCTTTTTCTTCAGCCTCATTCATTTTCTTTTTCAAGTCTTTGGCAAATGTTTTAATGGATTCGGCAAGCACACTTCTATTTGTGGCTCTGTCAAACGTATCAGCCATAGTCATAAATGTTTGAAAGAAAAAATCGTTCATTTCATTCACCATCATATCTTTTGTCCAAAGATCGATGCGAAGTGCACTTTGTTCGTTTCCATCCCAAATACTAAGCAAAAAAGCTTTGGCTTCAGTAGGTTTGTCCACGCCGCCTGCGGCGGCGAGCCATTCTATTTTTTTTGGAATTTTATCTTCATCCAAAGCAACCATCAATTTTATTTCCGACGTATTTTCCATTTTTACTATTTTATGCAAATTGCAAAAAAAAAATGAGAAAATGGGATTTGAGTTTGAAATGATTTTTAATTTGAAGATTTTTAAATTAAATGTTGTAATTTAGTAGTAGCAATTTGTTTGAAAAAAAAATTATTTACTATGAAAAAAAACATACTCCTTTTTATCATTTCGTGTATTTATTTTTTTGAGGCAAAAGCACAAACTTATACGCCTTTGCATTTGGATGTGGGGACGAGTTGGGTGGTAAGAACAGGCTCATTTACTTACCCAGGTTTTAAAACTAAAACAATAAAATATACATCTGTAAAAGATACAATTATGAAAGAATTTACTTATTATAAATTTGAATCAATTTATTTTGAAGAAAATGAAAATATGCAATTTGGCTATAAAACTTATAATGAAGGAACTGGAATTCCTTTTTATTTAAGAAATGATACCATTAAAAAAACAGTTTATTCGTATAACGGTAATTTACAAGATATTCTTATTTATGATTTTTTTAAATCTGTAGGAGATTTTTTTTATTTACATGGTGGAATAACTATTGGTTCAAATTATAAAATTGATTCTGTAAATGTTGAAAATATTCTGGGTGTGAATAGAACTGTTTTAAAAAAGATAGACTCTATTACAAGTTCAGTTCCTTATCAATTTAGCAGATTAATTGAAGGTATTGGATCTGAACAAGGATTTATAGATTATACAATCGAGATAGATCAATTTGAATTTAGCATTAGAACTTTATGCGTTAAATATAACGGACAAACACTTTATGGCGATACATCTGCTTGGTGTGATTTAGTTCTATCAACACAAAATAATAGTTTAAACAATACCATTTCCATTTTCCCAAATCCAGCACAAAACAAAATTTTTATTAATGCTAATGAAGAAAAAATTACAAGCTATTGCATTAAAGATATTCTTGGCAAAACACTTTTAAAAGAAAATCTCAATTCAAATCAAATTGACATTTCAACCCTTTCAAATGGCATTTATTTTATCCAATTTCAAAATGATAAAAAACAATTTGGGGTGAAGAAATTTGTGGTTGATAAGTAAGAATTAAAAAAATCATTTTGATTAATTGGTAATTATTAATAAAAGAAAAAAATCAATATGTATCCTAGAAGCTTGTTTAAAATAATAATAAAAATTTTCGGACTATTTTATATACAAGAAATAATTAATTTTATTCCTCAATTAATTTCTACTTTATTGTATTATTCAAAAACTGAATCGAAAGAAGAGGGAATTTGGTCAATTATTTTTACCTTTGTTGTTCTCGCCTTTTATATTTTAATTAGTTTTATTTTATTATTTAAAACTAATTTCATTCTTGATATTCTTAAATTAGATCAAGAATTTAATCAAGAAGAATTTTCATTTAATATTTCAATTTCAAAAGCTTTAATAATTGCTATATTTATAATTGCTGGTCTTATTTTAATTAACGAAATTCCAAATCTTTTTAAACAACTTTTTTTATATTATCAGAAAAAACAAATGACTCATGCTACCACAAAAGGAGATTTTTCCTATATAATATTATCAGCTGTTAAAGTTATTATTGCTTTATTATTAATAGGAGAAAGAAAAAAAATTGTTGATTTTATAGATAAATGAATTGGTAACAAAAAAAATAATGATTTTAGAAACTAAAGCTAACTTTAAAGAAATAATATTAAATGGTGGTGGATTGAAATTTATTTTAGTCATTGTTTTTCTGCTATTTTACACTTTTTACTTAAACGATTTTGAGTTTAAAAATTACAATAGAATTACATTTGGAAATATTGCAGGTTTCATTATTTTAGTTCTTACTTTAATTACAAATGCAAACTCAGCTACAAGAGAAATTAGGCTCACTGAAACCAATATTGAGTATCGCAACTTTTTGACACCAAAATGGAAATTAATTTCTTTAGATACAATTAGCCATTTTTGTTATTTTGAAAAACCAATAGAACGATATGAATTATTTCCTAAATTGGTACTTGTTAAAAAAGGTTGGGATAAAAAAGAGATAAAAGTAAATGTAAATTTTTCTAAACATAAAACTTTTAACTTGCTTTCACAATTACACAAGCAGGGATTCAAAGTTCTACTTTTTGAGGAATTAATAAATGTTGAAGAAAGCGATTATTATGTTCCTTAAATAAAATCTTCATTCCAAAGACAAAACAAATTCAAAATCAACCCCCAATTTAAAATTTTCCTCCTTTTTCTTTTCCTAATAAAATAGTAACTTTGCGCACTTAATGAAAACGCAATATCATATCCCCAAAGGCTTAAACTTGCCCAGTTTAGAACAAGAAATTCTATCGCTTTGGCAAGCCGAAAATATTTTTGAAACCAGTATTAAAAACCGAGAAGGTAAAACGCCTTTTGTGTTTTTTGAAGGTCCGCCTTCGGCAAATGGCATGCCAGGCATACATCATGTTATTTCTAGAACATTGAAAGATATGATATGTCGATACAAAACCATGCAAGGTTTTGAGGTGAATAGAAAAGCGGGTTGGGATACTCATGGATTGCCTGTGGAACTTGGCGTAGAAAAAGAATTGGGCATTACCAAAGAAGATATTGGCATAAAAATTTCGGTAGAAGAATACAACAAAAAATGCCGAGAAGCTGTTGGCAGATTTAAAGATAAATGGGATGACATCACCCAAAAAATGGGCTATTGGGTAGATTTGTCAAAACCTTATGTTACTTACGAAAATAATTATATTGAAACACTTTGGTGGTGTTTAAAAGAATTATACAACAAAGGTTA
Source organism: Chitinophagaceae bacterium (assembly GCA_017988595.1). GTDB lineage: Bacteria > Bacteroidota > Bacteroidia > Chitinophagales > Chitinophagaceae > JAGNRR01. Next base: position 2,708 of record JAGNRR010000036.1, on the reverse strand, counting down.
TTTGTATAAAAGTGTATCTATTCAGCCTTATTCGCCCGCTGCAGGAACAGGTTTGAGCTCTCACGAAATTAATCAACCCGGCTGTTACAAAGATGTAAAAGATACCAGTGCCACAGTTTTATTTAAAGTAAATAATAACGAACAAGCTCAAAAATTATTTGAATTAAATAATAATCAAGCTATTTATTTCATGGCTTGGACTACCACGCCATGGACCTTGCCATCAAATTTAGGTTTGACAATTGGAGGAAACATAAATTATGTTTTAGTAAAAACATTTAATCCTTATACGCACGAATTACAACATGTAATTTTAGCAGAAAAATTGCTTTCAAAATATTTTAAAACCGAAGCCGAAGATGCTGATTTTGAAACCTACTCTGCTGATTCAAAAATAATTCCATATAAAGTTTTAGGACTGTTTCAAGGAAAAGAATTGGAAGGAGTTACCTATGAACAATTATTGCCTTTTGAAAGCAATAAAAAAGAATTGATAGATGGCAATCCGTTTAGAGTAATTCTTGGCGATTTTGTAACAACTGAAGATGGCACCGGAATTGTGCACACCGCTCCAGCTTTTGGCGCTGATGATTATAAAGTGGGACAAAAAAATAATCTTGGTTTAATATGCTTAGTCGATAGAGAAGGAAAATTTATTGATGGCACAGGTGAATATTCGGGTAGATATGTAAAAAATTACAAAGACGAAAAAGATTTTATCGATGTCAATGTAGATATTTCTATTGAACTGAAAAAAAGAGGACAGGCTTTTAAAGTAGAAAAATACGAACATAATTATCCGCATTGTTGGCGTACAGATAAACCGATAATTTATTATCCTTTGGATGCGTGGTTTATAAAAACTACAGCAGTAAAAGATAGAATGCAAGCGTTGAATAAAACCATAAACTGGAAACCCAAAGCCACTGGCGAAGGACGTTTTGGGAATTGGTTGGATAATATGGTGGATTGGAATTTGAGCCGTAGCCGATATTGGGGAACGCCATTACCCATTTGGCGAACATCAGATGGCAGCGAAGAAATTTGTTGTGGTAGCATCGAAGAAATAAAAAATAATTTGCATGATGAAAGTCCTGAAAAAGAAATCAAAGATGTGCATCGTCCATTTATCGATAATGTGATATTAAAATCTTCATCAGGCGAAAAAATGTATCGAGAACCAGATTTAATAGATGTTTGGTTTGATAGTGGTGCAATGCCTTATGCTCAATGGCATTTTCCTTTTGAAGGAAAAGAACAATTTGAAAAAAGTTTTCCTGCCGATTTTATTGCCGAAGGCGTAGATCAAACACGAGGTTGGTTTTATACACTTCATGCATTGGCAGTATTGTTATTTGATTCTGTAGCCTACAAAACTGTAATTGCAAATGGTTTTGTATTGGATAAAAATGGCAATAAAATGAGCAAAAGATTGGGTAATGTTGTGGATCCTTTTGAAACCATAAATAAATATGGAGCGGATGCTACACGTTGGTATTTAATCACCAATGCCTCGCCTTGGGATAGTTTGAAATTTGATTTTGTTGGCATTCAAGAAGTGCAACGAAAATTATTTAATACCCTATTCAACACCTATAGTTTTTTTGCACTTTATGCAAATTTGGATAATTTTTCGTTCAACGAAAATTATATAGATGTAAAAAATCGTCCAGAAATAGATCAATGGATTTTATCTGAATTAAATTCTTTGATAAAAGATGTAGGTGAAAATTTGGATGAATATGAGCCTACAAAAGCAGGCAGAGCAATAGATTTATTTGTAGATGAAAAATTAAGCAATTGGTATGTTCGTCTTTGTCGTCGTCGGTTTTGGAAAGGGGAATATGATGAAAATAAAATTTCTGCCTATCAAACTTTATATGAATGTTTGGAAACCTTGTGTAAATTAATTGCTCCAATTTCGCCATTTTTTGCCGATTGGTTGTTTTTAAAGTTGAACGAAGTAAGCAACAAAGAAAATATAAAAAGCATACATTTATGCAATTTTCCAAAGGAAAATAAAGAAACCATAAATGCTGATTTAGAGCAAAAAATGCAATTGGGGCAAGAGGTTTGTTCTTTAGTTTTATCGCTTCGCAAAAAAGAAAATATTAAAGTACGTCAACCATTACATAAAATATTAATTCCTGTATTACAACCCAAAACACAAGAGCACATTGAATCTTTATCGGATTTAATAAAAAGTGAATTGAATATTAAAGAAATAGAGTTTTTGGCTGCTGATAATACATTGATACAAAAGAAAATAAAAGCCAATTTTAAAACACTTGGAAAAAAATTGGGTAAAAACATGAAAGAAGCTGCAGCTAAAATTCAAGAATTTGGTCAACAAGAAATACAAAACTTAGAAAAAGAAGGAAAATTGATGGTAACACTTTCAACAAGTAGTTTTGAAATGGAAAAAGAAGATGCAGAAATTTTTTCAGATGATATTCCTGGTTTATTGGTTGGCAATAATGATAAAATAACTGTTGCTTTAGATATTTCGTTAACACCCGAATTGATTGAAGAAGGATTGGCAAGAGAATTGATCAATAAAGTCCAAAAAATAAGAAAAGATGAAAATTTTGACCTTACTGATCGTATCATATTAAAGATAGAAAAATGTGAGGAATTAGTTCCCGTAATCTCCAATTATTATACCTATATTTGCACGGAAATTTTAGCTGACAAGCTTGAATTTTCTA
>JAGNRR010000205.1 GCA_017988595.1 Chitinophagaceae bacterium | reverse complement strand
CATCGTGCGACATATCTTTATACGAAGTCCAACCGCCTTTATAATTTGCAGCTTGGTTTTGCGAAGGCATATAAGGATCGTGAATAAAAGTATTTTCTAAACCTATTTTTTCGAAAACATAATTTTCCATAAAAAACTTAAAACTCATGCCACTTACTTTTTCTACAATACTTGCAAGCATACTATAATTTGTATTGCAATATTTGAATTTTGTATTTGGGGTAAAATATAAACTTGGTTTTTTTTCTGCAAAAAGCTTAACGATATCATCATTGTTTAAAAAAACTCTTTCAGCAGGAGCACCAGCAAAATCAATATAATCTTTTAACCCCGAACGATGACAAAGCAACATTCTAATTGTGATATTTTCATAAGGAAATTCTGGAATGTATTGCATTACTTTATCATCAATATTCAATAATCCTTTTTCGGCAAGCATCAAAATGGCAGTTCCTGTAAAAGGTTTGCTTGTTGATGCCAATTGACTATTGGTATTTTTATTCCACAACGCATTATTTTCTTTGTTTGCAAATCCAAAATAGCGTTCATATAAAATAGTGCCTTTTGAACCGATTAAAACACTGCCATTAAAGCCTTTTTGATTTACTTGAACCGCATAAAAAGAATCCAATTTTCGAACCATTTCTTGATGTTCTGGCGAATTTAATCTGATATTTCCAATGTTTATTCGGCTAGCAACACCAATTGGGGTATCTAAATTTTCAGTTGCAAAAACAATATTTTGAAGACATAAAAAGTATATAAAAAGGAAACTATTTTTTAAAATTTGCATAATTACAAATATATGTTACAAAATAAAACCTTGTTTGTTAAATTTATCAAGGGAAATGTTAATAATCATTTTATATGTTTATTCATTTTTATTTTACAAAAAATGAAAAAATGTTTTAATTGAATTGTACATTTGTTTCTATTAAAAAAAATAGCATGAATTTTGAATTAAGCGAAGAACATTTGATGATACAGCAAGCGGCAAGAGAATTTGCACAGCAAGAACTTTTACCTGGAGTAATAGAACGAGATGAAAAACAACAATTCCCAAAAGAGCAAATAAAAAAACTTGGTGAATTGGGTTTTATGGGTATGATGGTGGATCAAAAATATGGAGGTAGTGGAATGGATACGATTTCGTATGTATTAGCAATGGAAGAAATTTCAAAAGTTGATGCATCTGTTTCGGTGTGTATGAGTGTAAATAATTCTTTATATTCATGGGGAATAGAAACTTATGGAACTGAAGAACAAAAACAAAAATATTTGGTACCAGCAGCAAGTGGCGAAAAAATAGGTGCATTTTTATTGAGTGAGCCAGAAGCGGGTAGCGATGCCACTTCGCAACGAACTACAGCAGATGATGAAGGTGAATTTTATAATTTAAATGGTACTAAGAATTGGATTACCAATGGAAGTTCAGCTTCGTTTTATATTGTTATTGCACAAACCTATCCTGAAAAAAAACACAAAGGCATTAATGCCTTTATTGTGGAAAAAGATTCGCCAGGAGTAACAGTTGGTGCTAAAGAAAATAAAATGGGCATTAGAGGAAGTGATACGCATTCTATAATGTTTCAAGATGTGAAAGTGCCAAAAGCAAATAGAATAGGTGAAGATGGATTTGGTTTTTCATTTGCAATGAAAATATTATCTGGTGGAAGAATTGGCATTGCTTCTCAAGCATTAGGAATAGCAAGTGGTGCTTATGAATTGGCAGTAAAATATGCAAAAGAACGAAAAGCATTTGGAACTGAAATCATGAATCATCAAGCCATTCAATTTAAACTTGCCGATATGGCAACTGAAATTGAAGCCGCAAGATTATTATGTTTTAGAGCAGCTTGGCTAAAAGATCAAGGACAAGATTATAGCACAGCAGCAGCAATGGCAAAATTATATGCATCAGAAATTGCACAAACTGCAACAAGAGAGGCAGTTCAAATTCATGGAGGCTATGGTTATGTAAAAGAATTTCATGTGGAACGTATGATGCGTGATGCCAAGATTACTCAAATTTATGAAGGCACAAGTGAAGTGCAACGAATTGTAATTAGCAGAGCCATTTTAAAAGGGCTATAGAATTTTTTGAAAATAAAAAAAGACTCTTAAGAGTCTTTTTTTATTTTCAAAAAAGCCGATATTTTTTATTAGCAAATTCTTAAGTTTAATCCTGCAAATTAGTTTTATATATTTGTAGTCTGATATGTCGAAACATCGTTTAGCCAAGTTTTTAATCATTGCATTTTTGCCACCAGTGATAGGTGCTTTTTTTGTTACTTGGTTTGCTTTTTCAATGCAATATTTATGGCTGTATATCGATGATTTTATAGGAAAAGGATTAGCGGCTTATGAAGTATTGAAATTAATTTTTTTAAATGCGGTTTCCTTAATCCCATTAGCAATGCCACTTGGTGTGTTGTTGGGTTCAATAATTACATTTGGAAATTTGGGCGAAAAATCGGAGTTGACAGCCGTAAAAGCAGCTGGAATTTCTATTGTTCGATTTTCAAAACCATTAATCATTTTTGTGTTTGGTCTTACATGCGCATCTTTTTTATTTAATAATTATGTGATACCCAAAACTCAATTAAAAGCATTTCGAGATTACTATGATATTGTAAATAAAAAACCAGCATTAAATATCAAAGAAGGAATTTTTTTTAAAGAAATTCCTGATCAAACTATTTATATTGGAAAAAAAGAAAAAGATAATGAGACAATAAGGAATGTAAAAATATTTGATAATAGCGATAATAATGGCAATACAAAATTAGTAACGGCCACATCGGGAAAAATGTATTTAACAGCCGATAAACGATTTTTGATATTTGAATTAAATGATGGATGGCGATACGAATATCATGATGATATTAATGCTCAAAATTTTGAGCAAACTCGCTTTAAATTTGGCTTTTGGCGAAAATCCTTTGATTTAGCTTTTTTGAAAAAAAATAAAACTAGTGAAGATTATTTTAAAAATATGAATCAAGTGATGACTATTTTTGAAATTCAAAAAGAAATAGATTCTAGTTATATTCAGCTTGGTAAAACGCATAAAGGATTAGGAGAATTGGTGCAAAATAATTTTCTTGGATTGAATAAAAAAGTATTGCCTTTAGCACATTATAGTTCTACAAAAACACTTCCGATAAAAAAAGATACTAATGTAAAAGATACTAATATTGAAAATAAAAAAGTCGTTTTAAATGACACAAAAACAATTAATAGAGTAGTAGCTAAAAATAAGAAGAAAAATACAACAATTAAAAAGGTACTTTTAAATACGTTTTTAAAAAATGTGCCAGATACTTTTTTATCGCCA